>JACRCJ010000128.1 GCA_016219075.1 Deltaproteobacteria bacterium
GGGAGGAATCAAGCGCAGCGGTTAAGCGGGCTCTTCTCCGGGGGCGGAGAGGGAGAAAGCGGCCAGAACCCTACCCCCAAGAAACGCCCGGCAGGGCGTAAAAAGCTCTTTGTAAAGAGCCGATTTTCACCCTCCCCGCTTCCCGTTGCATCGGAAGAGCGCAACGGGAGCCCAGCCCTCGCAATCAATGGAGGGGTACTGGCGTACGGCTGATTAAAAGCAAACGGGAGCTAAGCCGGGGAAGCAGGGGACGAAGTGACCGTAAGCGGAGAGGGAGAGGGCGGCCAGAACCCTTACGGGGTCTTTCCACCCGGCGGGCCCCTTTAAAAAAGATATTGTTTTTTCCGGGGCAAAAAGGTAAGGTTACCGTACCTTTCGACAGAAAAATTATGCTTTTCAAGGTCCGTAGCACGACAGTGGGGCGTCATAATATATATTCTTAAATTTTAAGGAGTGGAGGTCGCGTTTCATGAACATCCATGAGTACCAGGCAAAGCAGATACTCGCGAAGTACGGGGTCGCGGTCCCCAAAAGCAAGATCGCCTTTACCCCGGCCGAGGCTGAAGAGGCCTCAAAGGAGTTCCTGGGGGAGGGCAAGGGCAGCGTCTGCGTCGTGAAGGCGCAGATACACGCCGGAGGCAGGGGCAAGGCCGGAGGCGTAAAGCTCGCAAGGAGCCATGAAGAGGTAGGGCAAATAGCAAAAGAGCTTCTCGGCAAGGTGCTCGTAACCCACCAGACCGGCCCTCAGGGCAAAGAGGTGAAGAAGGTCCTTGTCGAAGAGGGCTGCCAGATAGAAAAGGAGCTCTATCTGGGGCTCGTCGTTGACAGGTCCACCAACAAGGTCGTTCTGATGGCCTCGACCGAGGGCGGCATGGAGATAGAAGAGGTCGCCGCCAGAACCCCGGAAAAGATAATCAAGGAGTTCGTGGACCCGGCCGTGGGGCTAATACCCTTTCAGGGCCGCAAACTCGCCTTCAAGCTCGGGATCGACAAATCGCTCGTCGGGAAGGCCGTAAAGTTCATGACCGGGCTCTACAACGCCTTTATCTGCTCGGACTGCTCGATGGCGGAGATAAACCCGCTCGTGGTGACAAAGGGAGGGGAGATAATCGCCCTTGACGCCAAGATATCCTTCGACGACAACGCGCTATTCCGCCACAAGGAGATCGAGGGGATGAGGGACCTGGACGAGGAAGACCCCAAGGAGGTCGCCGCCTCGCGCTTCAACCTCAACTACATATCTCTTGACGGCTCGATAGGGTGCATGGTCAACGGCGCCGGGCTCGCTATGGCGACGATGGACATGATAAAGCTCTCGGGCGGCTCTCCGGCCAACTTCCTCGACGTAGGGGGCGGGGCCGGCAAAGAGCAGGTGACGGCCGCTTTCAAGCTCATCATGTCCGACCCGAACGTAAAGGCCCTTCTCGTAAACATCTTCGGCGGAATAATGCGCTGCGACATCATAGCCGAGGGGATCATAGCCGCGGCGAAGGATGTGGGCGTAAATGTCCCGCTCGTGGTGAGGCTTCAGGGGACGAATGTGGACCAGGGGAGAAAACTCCTTGCCTCTTCCGGCCTCAACATCATAACCGCCGAGAAGATGGATGAGGCGGCCCAGAAGGCGGTAGCGTCGATAAAGTAGCCTGGACTTTAAAGTGATCCCCCCTGTTCTTTCGATTAAGAGGGCGGAGACAGAACTTTAAAGTGATCCCCCTGTCCCTTCGATTAAGAGGGTGGAGACAGAACTTTAAAGTGATTCCCTCTGCCCCTTCGAGCGGCAGGACAAAGACAGAACATTAAAAAAAGCCTTTGGAGGTTTTTTTCAAAATGAGCATACTGGTAAACAAAAATACAAGAGTCATCTGCCAGGGCATCACCGGCGAGCAGGGCACCTTCCACACCCGCCAGATGGTAGCCTACGGCACGAAGATGGTCGGAGGGGTGACCCCCGGCAAGGGCGGCACCAGGGTAGACGACATCCCGGTCTTCGATACCGTCGAAGACGCGGTCAAGGCTACAGGGGCCGACGCCTCCGTAATATATGTCCCGGCCCCTTTCGCGGCCGACGCCGTGATGGAAGCGGTGGACGCGGGCATAAGGCTCGTAATCTGCATAACCGAGGGGATCCCGGTCCTTGACATGGTAAAGGTCAGGAAGTTCATGGAGGGCAAGCCCTCGAGGCTTGTGGGCCCGAACTGTCCCGGCGTAATAACCCCCGGGGAGTGCAAGATCGGCATCATGCCCGCCCACATCCACAAGCAGGGGAATGTTGGGGTCGTATCGCGTAGCGGCACGCTCACCTACGAGGCCGTGGACCAGCTGACAAGGCTCGGCCTGGGCCAGTCCACCTGCGTCGGGATCGGCGGGGACCCGGTAAACGGGACCAACTTCATCGATGTGCTGGATCTTTTCCAGAAGGACCCCGCCACGAAGGCCATAGTGATGATAGGCGAGATAGGCGGCAGCGCCGAAGAGGACGCGGCCGAGTTCATAAAGAAGAACGTCACAAAGCCAGTCGTCGGCTACATAGCCGGGGTCACGGCCCCGAAGGGCAAGAGGATGGGCCACGCCGGA
>JACRCJ010000123.1 GCA_016219075.1 Deltaproteobacteria bacterium
GGTGCTGGGCAACAGGAGCGGCTTTAACATTGCGGAGGTATCGGAGATACACCTCGACCCCGCGTTCGGGTTCAGCGTCTATACGCTTGCGGGCGGGGTGAGGCTCGACCTCGGCAACGGCAACTTCGAGGAGAAGTTCTCGTCCTTTGACAGGATAGTAAAGCTTCGCGGCGGGGACATGGCCGGCGTGGCGACGATGGACCTTAGCAACAGCCGCGAGGTGGTCCTGGGCTTTACAACAAATGTTGAGTAGGAAGGTGGTGAGGGCAATGGCAAAAAAGGATGACATCGTCGTCGGGCTCGACATAGGCACAACGAAGATCTGCGCCATAGTCGGGGAGAACAAGAAGGACCGCGTTGAGATTATCGGCAAAGGGACGCACCCATCAAGGCGGCTGCGCACAGGGGTCGTGGTCAACATAGAGAGCACGGTCGAGTCGATAAAGAAGGCGGTGGAAGAGGCCGAGCTCATGGCCGGGTGCGAGATAAACAAGGTCTACTGCGGGATAGCCGGGGGGCACATAAGGGCGTTCAACAGCCACGGCGTCATAGCGATAAAGAACAGGGAGATAAACCAGGCGGATATAGACAGGGTGATAGAGGCCGCGCAGGCCGTCGTTATCCCCCCCGACAGGGAGGTGATACACGTCATACCCCAGGAATATATAGTGGACGACCAGGAGGGGATACAGGAGCCCCTGGGAATGATAGGCATACGGCTCGAGGTCAAGGTGCATATAGTCACGGCCGCGGTGACCTCGGCCCAGAACATAATCAAGTGCGCGAACAAGGCCGGCCTTGACGTGGCCGACATAGTGCTCCAGCAGATAGCGAGCAGTGAGGCGGTGCTCAACCAGGACGAAAAGGAGATAGGCGTGGTCCTCGTCGACATTGGCGGGGGCACCACCGACATCGCCCTCTACCACAACGGGACGATAAAATACACCACCGTCATCTCCCTCGGCGGCAACCAGGTCACGGGCGACATAGCCGTGGGCCTGAGGACCCCGACCGGGGAGGCCGAGAAGATAAAGAAGGAGTACGGGTGCGCGATGACAGCCATGGTCTCCAAGGACGACACCATCGAGGTGCAGAGCGTCGGCGGGAACAAGTCCAAGACGGTCTCCAAATACATGCTCTGCGAGATAATAGAGCCGAGGCTGGAGGAGATATGCACTCTCGTCAAGCGGGAGATAATGAAGTCGGGCTACGAGGGGCTCATCTCCTCCGGGGTCGTCATCACCGGCGGGACCGCGGCAATGGAAGGCGCGATGGAGCTTGCGGAGCAGGTCTTCAACCTCCCGGTGAGGAGGGGCCTGCCGGCGAACATCACCGGGCTCGTGGACGTGGTCAGGAGCCCGATGTACTCGACGGGCGTCGGCCTCGTGCAGTACGGGGCCAAGCAATTGACCGGCACGCAGTTCCAGAGGGGCAACGACAGCAAGGTATTCAGCAAGCTCACGTCGAGGATGAAGTCGTGGATGAAGGAGTTCTTTTAGCAGGGGCGCGCGGGCGGAAGGGTTTTAATGTTTCCTTCGGGGTATAATTCCCTGCAGCTTGTGCGCAAGCTATGATCAACAGTTTCTTCGGATATCACGGAGCTTGCTCCGGGGTGGTTCATTCAGCGCGGACTCCACGTTTGTCGAGGCGATGGCATCGGCGTGTAAAAATTTCAAATATGGAAAATCGTGGCCGTTCAAAATTAAAGGAGGTGGGTGATGGTGATTGAAATGGACGAGGGTTTCAACAGCGGCGCAAGGCTCAAGGTCATCGGCGTCGGCGGATGCGGCGGCAACGCGGTCAACACTATGATAGAGAGCGGCCTGGACGGGGTCGAGTTCCTCGCGGCCAACACCGACAGCCAGGCGCTGGAGAAGTCCAGGGCCAACATAAAGATCCAGCTCGGGGCCGCGCTGACAAAGGGTCTGGGGGCGGGCGCGAACCCGGAGATGGGCAAGAGCGCCGCGCTTGAGAGCAAGGACACCCTGGTCGAGGCCCTGAAGGGCGCGGACATGGTCTTCATAACCGCGGGCATGGGCGGCGGGACCGGCACAGGGGCGGGCCCAATAGTGGCGGAGGCCGCGAAGTCGGTCGGCGCCCTTGTCGTGGCCGTGGTAACAAAGCCCTTCGCCTTCGAGGGGACGAAGAAGATGAGGCAGGCCGCAGAGGGGCTCAAGAAGCTCAAGGACGTCGTCGATACCGTGATCACCATCCCGAACCAGAGGCTCCTGTCGGTGGCGAGCAAGAACACCGCGCTTACCGAGGCGTTCAAGAGGGCGGACGAGGTGCTCCTCCAGGCCGTAAAGGGCATCTCCGACGTCATAACCGTTCCGGGGCTGGTGAACGTGGACTTCGCGGACGTAAAGACCATCATGCTGGAGATGGGCCAGGCCCTCATGGGGAGCGGCGTGGCAAGGGGCGAGAACAGGGCCGCCGAGGCCGCGAGGAAGGCCATCTCCTCGCCTCTGCTGGAGGACATCTCCATACACGGCGCAAGGGGCGTGCTCATCAACATCACCGGCTCCTCGGACATGACCATCCACGACGTCAACGAGGCGAGTTCCCTTATACACGAAGAGGCCCATGAGGACGCGCATATCATATTCGGCGCGGTCGTGGACGACTCCATGGGAGAAGAGGTCAGGGTGACGGTCATCGCCACCGGGTTCGGCAAGGCGAACGAGGCATGGTTCCCGAAGGACGCGCTCCCGCAGGCCGTCGTCGTTGACGACCTCGACGTGCCGACGGTGCTGAGGAACAACAGGGACAAGAACCTCGAGATGAAGAGCGGGGACATCAGGAGGCTCGGCAAGCTCGGCGGGTATAACGTGGACGACGAGGACCTCTACGACACGCCGACCTTCCTGAGAAAGCAGGCCGATTAGGCGCGCCCGGCTGTAGCAGGCGGGCTGTATGGAGATTGACAGGCCGTTCGCAATGACGGTCGAAGGTTTTTTTACGCCATGATACAAGTCCCGGCGCCGGGGGTCTGCGTCGCCGGGACGGCGCATTATCATGTCAGAGGCGGGATGTTCTTTGCGCGCGGGCGCGCTTTGGGGCGATACCCTGTCCGGCCTTTGGCGCGCCGGCAATGAAAGGTTTTTCTCAAAGCATATGCCAGAATCACTGATTGAACAACTGCCCAAAATCGTCGCTGAGGGCAAAAAAGAGGTAGAGAAGATACTTGAGAGGCTTTCAGGGCCGCATAAGCTCGCCCTGCAAACCAACGAGTATGTATTGCCGTCAAAGGACAAATCAGGCTTATTCCGCGGGAATATAAGAGAAATAAACGATAAGGAGTGGCTGAACCGTCTTGTCTATGGCGATAACCTTCTTGTTATGCAGGCCCTCCTTGCCGGTGACCCGGCGACAGGACTTCCCTCGATGCGCGGCAAGGTTGACTTGATTTACATTGACCCGCCTTTTGACAGCAAGGCGGATTACAGGACAAAGATTACTCTGCCAGGGTTTACAGTAATAGCTGACGGGACTTACAAGGCTGACGGCAGCGTAAGGGCAAGCGGCAGTTCGGAAGCTTTTACCGTTGTGCAGAAACCGACGGTACTGGAGCAGTTCGCTTATTCGGATACGTGGAAGGACGGGACGGCAAGCTATTTGAGGATGATTTATCCGAGGCTGGTCTTGATGAGAGAATTACTTTCTGATACAGGTTCGATCTATGTTCATACAGACTGGCATATAGGACATTATATTAAAATAATATTAGATGAAAGTTTTGGGCGAGAAAATTTTCAGAATGAAATAGTTTGGAAGTATACGAAGTTTCAAATGCTCAAGATGACAAGATTCGTTATAAATTCCGATAGACTTTTATGGTATGCAAAAAACAAACAAAGGTGTTTTTATAGCCCGCAGAAGGAGCCGTTGGAAAACCCTAAAAAACTATTAAAAAAACATTGGGATAAAGAATTGGGCAGGATACAAAATGTTAAAGATGAAAATGGCAAAGTCCAGTACATAGAAATTTTGGAAGAAAAAATTGATGATGTGTGGGATATACCTTATATAGGTGCCACCTCAAGTGAAAGGCAAAATTATGACACGCAAAAACCAGAGAAACTTCTCGATAGAATAATTAAGGCTTCATCCCCTGTCAATGGGGTTGTTGCTGACTTTTTCTCCGGTTCCGGCACTACCGGCGCAGTCGCCGAAAAACTCGGACGTCGCTGGATAATGTCCGATATCGGTAAACCTGCAATAATGATTACCCGTAAAAGATTGATAGATCAGGAGAGTAAACCCTTCCTGTATCAGTCAATCGGCGATTATCAGAAGGAGGCATTCGCCTCATCCCGCATCTTCAGGCGCGTCGGCGACCTTGCTCATGTAGTCCTTAATCTGTATGGCGCCCTCCCTTTTCCAGATGAACAGAACCCGAACCGGAACCTCGGTTATCTGAAGAACAGCCGGACTCTGGTTCTGGTGGACTCTCCTGCCAAGCTGACAGGCTATGCCACCCTTAAGAGGGCGCAGGAATTACGGGAGTCTTTTCTGGGAGGATGGAACAAGGTGATCGTCCTGGGCTGGAACTTCGCCTTTGATATAGCTTCGATTATACAAAATCTTAATGACGATAAGTTAGAGGTGCTTGTTATCCCGCCCGACCTGCTGGATAAGCTTAAAAGCAAGTCCAGCTATCAAAGCCTGCTTAAAGGCGGGAAAATCAGGTTTTCGTCCCTGCAATATCTTTCAATCAAGAAGCCTGTTGTCAATAACCATTCCTCGGACATTGACGAGATCACCTTAGAGCTTGATAATTACGTCCTCTTATCGCCCGATGCGCTCCCCCTTGACGATACCAGCATGGGAAAGCTACAGCATATAATAGCGCACGACCCGCTTGCCCTAATTGAATACTGGAGCGTAGACCCCGATTATGACGGAGAGACATTCAGGAGCAAGTGGCAGGACTACCGCGAGAATACGGAAAACGACAGCGACCCTTTCCGCGTAGTAAAATCAGTGAAGATACTCGCCCCCAAGGTCAAAGGCAAAAGGAAGATTTGCGTTAAGGCGGTTGACGTATTCGGATTTGAGAGCGTCGTGGTTGAGGAGGTGGGGTGATGGAAAAATTTATTAAGGAGAAACAATGGCCGAAATAAATCTTACGCAAGCAGAGGCGGACGCGCTCATCGCCAGGGAGAAGCGCAGGATTGACGATGAACGGTGGAACTATCCCGGTCTCGGGGGTTCAATATCCATACCCTTAGTATCTTTAGATAAGAGAGAAAAATTCCTGCTTGACATAAGCAGGGGCAAAATTGACCTGCTGAAAGGAAGTTATCAAAACAGATCCCGGCAGGTTATTGTGCTTGTCCGTGTGGACTTTGGGGGACAGCCGCATCGAAATCCCGATGATAAAGAGATACCTTCGCCGCATCTTCATATATATCGTGAGGGGTACGGCGACAAGTGGGCTACGCTCATCCCGGCAGATAGGTTTTCAAATATATCAGACTCGTGGCAAACACTTGAGGATTTCATGATATTTTGTAATATAATTGAGCCACCACTAATTGACAGGGGGCTATTCTAATGATTGATGAAATTCAAAAACTGTTAGAACAGTATATGGTTTGGCTAAAAGACAAAACAGCCCTTCGTCAAGTCAAGGATTGGATCGAAATTACCACTCCCTACTTAGATCGCCATAATGATTATTTGCAGATTTACGCGAAGCGTGAAAACGGTGGATTCCTTCTCACCGATGATGGCTATACAATTGAAGATTTGAGAAGATCAGGGTGTGAGCTTGAGAGCAAGAAGCGTAAAGACCTTTTAACGATCACATTGAACGGTTTTGGAGTCAAAACAGATGGTGATGCGCTGGTTGTCCACGCATCGGCGGACAATTTCTCGCTGAGGAAACATAATATGATTCAGGCCATGCTTGCGGTAAATGACCTTTTTTATTTGGCCGGGCCTATCGTGTCAAGCCTCTTTCTTGAAGACGTTACCGCGTGGTTGGATTTACATGATATACGCTACACCCCAAGAGTGAAGTTTGCAGGCAATAGCGGTTACGACCATCTGTTTGATTTTGTCATCCCGGCATCGAAGAAACAGCCTGAGCGTATACTGAAAGTGATAAAGCATCCGAGCCGTGATACCGCCGAGTTGGTCGCTTTCGCCTGTATAGATACTAAAGAAGTAAGACCGCCAAACTCACGTGCGTATACCATTTTGAATGATACTGAACACGCCCCTTCAACCTCTGTGCTGGATGCGCTGCGCAGTTATAATGTAAGTCCTGTTTTATGGAGCAGGCGCGAGGAAGTTAGAGAAGAACTGGCGGCATGAGGTACTACGGAACAAAATCGTCAGAGAAAAGGTAAATGAATTTTATAAAAAGAAAATCCCTTTTGATGGCAGGCAAATAATGACAGTCTCCCTTAACACAGGCACAAGAGAAATCCCTTTAAAATTTGCAAGGGAATTGACCGCAGTAGTCAACCAGGAATGGGAAAGCGGAGGTTTTATAAGCAAGACATCTCCGGTTACTCAAGACCTGCTAAGGTTCTGGTTCAATGATTCCTTTTGCGATGCCAGAAGCATCAATTTCCATGCAGGGCAAAGACAAGCCATCCTCAATACCATCTACCTTCAGGAAATCCTTAAAACCGATTCAGTATTTGACATGTATACTGCGGCAAGCGGTGAGATTGCCGCAGAGATGGATATCGTTTACCTTAAAAAGGACAAATTCAGCCATCCCAAATATTGTCTTAAAATGGCAACAGGGACAGGTAAGACATGGGTCTTAAGCGCCCTTCTGATATGGCAATACTTAAACGCAAGGGCCGAGGAAAATCCGAGCGGCAGGTTCTCTAAAAACTTTCTGATAGTCGCTCCTGGATTGATTGTCTATGAAAGATTGCTTGACGCCTATTTGGGCAAGGAAGAAGAGGGCGTTGGGGTCAGGAATTTTGACACATCAGATTTTAAAAGATACGAGGAACTATTCATCCCTCCGGCATATAAAGAGATAATCTTCGGGTTCATCCAGTCTAACGTCGTTAAAAAAGACGAAATAGGGCGCAAAGTCACCGGCGAAGGCATGATAGCCATTACCAACTGGCACCTTCTGGCAGGAGAAGACGAGGAGGAAAGCTGTGACACCTCGCCTCTGGAAGATCCTTCATCTGCTGTAAAGGAATTGCTTCCTGTTACTCCGGGGACTTCCGCTGGTCATTCCCTGGAGGCACTCGACAACAATTATTTGAGCGGCGGCGAAATAGAGTACCTTGCAAACCTCAATAATCTGGTTGTTTTTAATGATGAGGCTCACCATATCCATGAAACAAAAAAGGCAGGGATCGTATCCGAGGTCGAATGGCAAAAGTCGCTTAACAAGATCGCCGAGGGCAAGAGGAACCGCTTTATTCAGATTGACTTTTCCGCCACCCCTTATGACGTAACAGGGAGCGGCCAAAAGCGCACGAAGCATTACTTTCCGCACATCATAATGAATTTTGACCTGAAGACAGCGATTCATAAGGGCCTTGTAAAGACCATCGCTCTGGATAAGCGCAAAGAAATTGCGACAATGGAACTGGATTTTAGGGCACTGAGGGACGGCAATAAGGTGATTGGTCTTTCAGAAGGCCAGAAACTGATGCTCAGGGCCGGACTCCAGAAGCTTAAGATATTAGAAAAACAATTTATTGAACTGACGCGCGACAAGTCCGGCATGTCGGACAAATATCCCAAAATGCTTGTAGTCTGCGAAGACACCCAGGTCTCGCCCTATGTGGTGGACTTTTTAACTGAGGCCGAAGGCTTAAGCAATGAAGACGTTGTTCAAATAGACTCGGACAGAAAAGGCTCGATACCAGCCAAAGAGTGGCAAGAGGTGAAGCAGCGCCTTTTCAACATGGACAAGCATGCCTCCCCGAAGATCGTTGTCTCGGTGCTGATGCTTAGAGAAGGATTTGACGTAAGCAATATCTGCGTTATCGTGCCGCTGCGCTCCACACAGGCTCCTATTCTTTTGGAGCAGATTATTGGCAGAGGCTTGAGGCTTATGTGGCGAGAAGCAGATTATCAGGATATTAAGAATGAAAACCGAATAAGACTTTTACAGAAAAAACAGGAACCTTCAAATTATTTAGATATCCTGAGCATAGTCGAGCACCCCGCCTTCATTGAATTTTATGATGATCTTGTCAGTGAAGGTATGATAGGCGAGTCGCATGAGTTGCCAGAAGGCCGGACTGATGTCCTGGGCGACATTATAAATATAGGGCTGAAAGAAAATTATAAGGATTACGATCTGTACTGGCCGATTATCGTGCACGACAAGGAAGAAACCCTGAAGGCAATGGAGCCGATCTCGGGATATATGTCGAATTTCAACTGGTACAGCCTTGAACAACTTAAGCGGATGGTTCCAAAGGACGGAGAATCCTTTTTCTCGGAAGAAGTGACCGTAAAAACACGTTTCGGTGAATATAAGGTTACAGCAGACCTTTTTACCGCGAAAAGCTATAACGAATTCCTGTCAAAAATCATAAAGGTCATTACAAGCTCTATCGTTAAGGTGAGCCAGAGGACTTCCAAGGATTATCCTGTTATGCAGATAAATAACGCCGCATTGGTAAGAGTAGTGGATGACCTTATAAGGAACCGGCTTTTCAACGAACCTTTTGATCCTTTTATCGATAACAACTGGCGGGTTCTGCTTTTGTCCAAGGCGGGCATTACTGAACATATTGTAAAAGAAATTAGCCAGACGATATATGACATGCAAAACAGCATAAATGTCGAGGAAGCGGTAATAATTAAAAAATATTTTTCTGAAGTCGAATTCATGAAGATGCGCGAGAATTATTCTCTTGAGCTTACAAAGACAATCTATCAGCGGCTGCCATATCCATCCAATAAGGGCGAACTTGAGAAAAGCTTCATGCTTTATTGCGATAGCGATTCTCAGGTGGATAGTTTCTTAAAGATCAACGAGCATTACCATGATTTCGCCCATTTCAATTATATCCGTACCGACGGCATGCTATCTTCTTATTATCCAGATTTTATTGTAAAAATAGGCTCAAACATTTATCTGGTTGAGACCAAGGCCCAAAAAGATCTTAAAGACCAAAATGTGAAGCAGAAGGAACTCGGAGCCTTGGACAAGTTGAAGAAAACAAATGAACTCAATCCTGAGGACAAGATGGACGCCGAATGGAGCTATGTGTTGCTGGGTGAGACTACCTTTTATTCGATGCGCGATAGAGGGGCTTCGATCCGGGAGATTATGGAATTTTTAAAGCTATCAAGGCAGAAGATAGAAGGAACTTTGTTTTAGCCAGATCACAGGATGACGCGCCAGTGGTACAATTAATAAAAGACTGAAGGCCGCTTTTTCCGCTGTTTTCCCCGCCTATCCTTGTAATGCGCCGGATTCTGTGGGATAATTTATCATTTGACGCACCGCTGGGAATAGGAGCAACATACTATCACATGGAAGCTTAAAAAAGGGGTGCTGGAGGCCCTCGCCAAGGAAGAGGGCACGGTGTACAAAGACCCTGGGGGCAGGGTCAGGGTATGTCTCGTATACCCGAATACCTACTCCATAGCGATGTCCAACCTCGGCTTCCAGATGGTCTACCACCTCTTCAACCAGGTGGATTGGTGCGTATGCGAACGGGCGTTCCTGCCTTCCAGGGGCGAGATGGAAGAGTTCGCAAGGACCTCCACGGAGCTCTTCTCCTACGAATCGCAGACCCCTCTTAAAGAGTTCGATATAATCGCCTTCTCCATCCCCTTCGAAGAAGATTATGCGAATATACCGGTGGTGCTCGCCCTCTCCGATATCCCGGCCCTCAGGGGCGATAGGGGGGATGCAGGCCCCCTTGTCGTCTGCGGCGGGGCGGCCCCGTCGCTAAACCCGGAGCCTGTCGCCGGCTTCATCGACCTCTTTTTGATAGGCGATGGCGAGGGGATGGCCCAGGGATTCCTTGAGGAGTTCAGGAGTACCAGAGAGAGGGCTGAGTCGAAGGCCGAGGCGCTGAGGGCCCTTGACGCGCTTGAGTGGACCTACGTGCCCATGCTCTACCGGTATGAGTATGAAGGCGCCTGGATAAAAGGCGTGGTGCGGGAGAAGGGCGCAAAGCAGAGGGTAAAGGCCGCGAAGCGGTTCGACCTCGATAGCTTCCCCGTGCCGGAGAGCTTCATAAGGACGCCGGACACCGAGTTCAAGGGGACCTATCTTATAGAGGTGGAGCGCGGGTGCCCCAGGGGTTGCAGGTTCTGCGCCGCCGGATTTCTCTACCTGCCGCCGAGGTGGAGGGGGTACGGGGCTATAAAGGAATCCGTAAAAAGGGGTGTGGAGGCCACGAGCAAGGTCGGCCTCGTCGGCACCGCGGTCTCCGAGTACCCGCGGATAAAAGAGGCCATCGAGTACGGGATAGAGAGCGAGGGGGAGATGACGCTATCGTCCTTGAGGCTGGACAGGCTTGACGTGGAATTCATCCGCCTTCTTAAGCAGGGCGGGTACAGGACCGTAACGCTCGCGCCCGAGGTCGGGACCGAGAGGATGAGGGCCGTGATCAACAAGGGCATGACGGACGGCGAGATACTGGAATCCATAAGGCTCATATCCGAGGCCGGGTTCTCTAAGTTAAAGCTATACTTCCTCGTCGGTCTGCCGTCCGAGACGGACGAGGACGCCATCGGCATAGCGGAGCTCGCGAAGAGGATAAAGGCGGTTATGAAAAGGGGGGAGCTGACGCTCAGCGTAAACCCATTCATACCAAAGCCCTGCACGCCGTTCCAGTGGCACGGATTTGAGAGGACCGAGGTCGTGGACAGAAGGCTTGATATGATAAGAAAGGGCGTTTCCAGAGAGCACGGGGTCGCGGTAAAGGCCATGTCCTCAAGGGAGGCCTTCATACAGGCATATATATCGAGGGCCGACAGGAG
This sequence comes from Deltaproteobacteria bacterium, assembly GCA_016219075.1. GTDB lineage: Bacteria > Desulfobacterota > GWC2-55-46 > GWC2-55-46 > GWC2-55-46 > JACRCH01. The sequence goes on from JACRCJ010000123.1 coordinate 10,942, forward strand.
GGCCGGGGGGCTGATAACCGACGCCGCGAAGATGGGGTGGAAGAGGGCCGCGGCCAGGACGGAGTTCATCGAGGAGTCGGTCTACACGGCACGGGAGCGGGACTCGATACTGCCGTGGGACGTCATAGACCACGGCGTAAAAAAGTCGTATCTCTGGAAGGAGTACCAGAAGGGGCTCAGGCACGGGCTTACCCCACCGTGCGACGTCGGGAGGTGCTTCAGGTGCGGGGTATGCATCCCGGGTGCGTTTAGTTAGAAAAGGAGTTTGATCTAAAAATCATATGCCTGACACAAACATCAAAGACTATCTCCCCCTTGTGCGCAAGCCGAGCAGGTATATCGGCGGGGAGGTCAACTCGATAAAAAAAGACCTCTCAAGGGTGAAGCTTACCTTCGGGCTCGGCTTCCCGGACGCCTACGAGGTGGGGATGAGCCACCTCGGCCTCCAGATACTCTACCAGATACTGAACGCGCGCGAGGATATCGCCTGCGAGAGGGTCTTTGCTCCGTGGGAGGACATGGAGGGCCTGCTCCGCTCAAAGGGGATGAGGCTCGCAACGCTTGAGAACGGCGTGGCGCTCTCCGACCTCGACGTGATGGGCTTTTCTCTCCAGTACGAGCTCTCCTACACGAACGTCATCAACATGCTCGACCTGGGCGGTATCCCCATTTACTCCAGGGACAGGGGGGGGGGAGACCCGTTCGTCATCGGCGGCGGGCCGGTGGCGTTCAACGCGGAGCCGGTCGCCGATTTTTTCGACGCCTTCCTGCTCGGGGACGGGGAAGAGGCGGTGCTTGAGATAGCCGACTGCATAATCGAAGGGAGACAGAGGGGAGAAGACAGGGGGGCCATATTAAAAAGGCTCTCCGGCGTCCGGGGCGTATACGTGCCGTCGTTCTTCGACGTCGCGTATAACGGCGACGGCACGGTAAGAAAGATTATCCCGCTTGTCGAGGGGTGCGAGAGGGTGGCGAAGAGGACTGTGCCCGACATAAACATGGTGCCTCTGCCGTCAAGACCTATAGTGCCTTTCATGGAGACCATCCACGACAGGGTTAGCGTTGAGATAGCGCGCGGGTGCACGAGGGGGTGCAGGTTCTGCCAGGCCGGGTCCATCTACAGGCCGGTCAGGGAGAGAAGCCCGGAGAACATTATAAAGATAATAAGCGAGGCGCTTGAGAACACCGGCTACGAAGAGGTATCCCTCCTTTCGCTTAGCACCGGGGACTATACCTTCATAGAGGACCTCCTCACAGGCCTGATGTCCGGTTTTGAGCGGGACAGGGTGGCTGTATCTCTCACGTCGTTGAGGGTCGGGACCTTGAGCGCCAGGGTCGCCAACGAGATAAGGAAGGTGAGGAAGACCGGCTTCACCCTCGCCCCCGAGGCCGGGAGCGAGAGGCTCAGGCGGCTTATAAACAAGGGGATAATGGAGGAAGACCTCCATGAGACGGCCCGCGACGTATTCTCTCTCGGATGGAGCACCATGAAGCTATACTTCATGATAGGGCTCCCGACCGAGACCGGGGACGATATAGCCGAGATAGCGAGGCTCGCCGCCTGCGTCAGGGATATCGGCAGGAAGGCGGCCGGGGGAAAGGCCCCGCAGGTGAACGTGAGCGCGTCGTGCTTTATCCCGAAGCCGTACACGCCGTTCCAGTGGGAGCCGCAGATATCGCTTGAGGAGTGCGCGGAGAAGCAGGCGGACCTTAAAAAGAGGCTCTCGGCCCTCAGGCTCGGCTTCAAGTGGCACGACCCGCGCATGAGCGTCCTCGAGGGGGTATTCTCCAGGGGCGACAGGAGATTGTCCGCCGTCCTCGTCAACGCCTTCAGGAAGGGGTGCAGGTTCGACGGGTGGAGCGAGCGGTTCAGGTACGACCTCTGGGAGGGGGCGTTTGAAGAGGCCGGGATAGGGATGGATTTCTATACCGTCAGGAGGAGGCCCTTTGACGAGGTCTTCCCGTGGGACCACCTGAACCCCGGCGCGACAAAGGAGTTTTTGTGCAGGGAGTACAAAAATTCCCTTGAGCTCGCAAGGACGCCGGACTGCAAGACGGACAGGTGCTCTAAATGCGGGGTATGCGACTTCAAGACGATAAGGAACGTGGTGGCCGATGACTCCGGGCCCATCGAAGGCCTTGTCGAGGCCGGACATAGGGGGCCTCAGGCCTCCGATGCGTCGCCGTGCAGGTTGAGGCTCAAGTTCTCCAAGACCGGGGACCTGAGGTTCTTGAGCCACCTTGAGCTGATGGGCGCCATAGTCAGGGGGATAAGGCGGGCGGGACTGCCTCTGCGGTACTCGCAGGGCTTCCATCCCCTGCCGAAGGTATCTTTCTCGGCCCCGCTCCCGGTGGGGCTGGAGAGCCTTGAGGAGTACATGGACGTGGAATTGGACCGCTCCGGCGCGCCGCTTGCGCCGGGGGAGGCGCTCAAGAGGCTGAACGCGGCCATGCCCAAAGGGATAAGTTTTCTCGAATGCGGCGTGATACCCTTGAAACTTCGCATCCCCTCTGCTATGATGACTGAATATATGGTCCCTCTGATGAACGGCCCTGCGGGGTTGAATATAGAGCCGGAAAAGATAGAAGGGTTTGTAAGGGATTGCCTTGCCAAGGATTCCATCGTCATTCGCATCGAGAAGGATGGTATTGTCAAAGAGGTCGATATAAGGCCGCTGATAGCGGAGCTATCGTTGGTCGGGGACGCCGCATTAAGGATGGTCTTGAGAAGCTCCCCCGGCGCCAACGCGAGACCTCATGACGTGCTGTCCGCTCTCCTTGGACTGCCAAGGGCCGTCTCACCCCTCATCCCCGTGCTCAAGACAAAGACCGTTCATTAAGGGCTACCTCTGAAAATTGCTCTTTTTCCCGAGGCTTCAGAAACTGAAAAACTGATTTTTAGAGGCGCCCTGACATATTCACAACAGAGGCGCGACGGCCTTAACGTTTCCTCAGGGTATAATCCCTCGAAGCTTGCTTTCCAAGCTATGAGCGTAAATTTTTTTGGATACCCCGGAGCCTGCACCGGGGCGGTTCAATGTTTCCTCCGGATAAATTCCCCGCGGGTTGCCGCGTGTGAAAAAAATAGATACTCATTCGGATACCCGCGGAGCTTGCTCCGGGGTGGTTCAGGGCGCCTTGGCCGGCCTCCGGCAAAGCCGTCCATGACCGTAACGTCCGCAAAAAGCGCTTTGGCGCGGGACAATCAGCCGTACTTCCGGCCAACATAAGAGATGAAAAATAACGGAACAGAAATACTCGTAAACGTCAACCCATTTGAGAGCAGGGTAGCCATCGTGGAACAGGGAAGGCTCTCCGAGTTCTATGTGGAGAGGTTGAAGGACAGGGTCATAACCGGCAACATATACAAGGGCAGGGTGGTAAGGGTCCTGCCGGGCATGCAGTCCGCCTTCATAGACATAGGGATACAGAGGACCGCGTTCATCCACGTATCCGACATACAGGAGCCCTTCGAGGACGCCGACGTGGAGACGGACAGGGAGGAGGAGAGGCCGCACACTCCGTTCAACGTCCGCATCCAGGACCTCCTCAAGGAAGGGCAGGAGATAATGGTGCAGGCCGCGAAGGAGCCCATGGGGACCAAGGGCGCCAGGGTGACCTCGTACATATCCCTGCCCGGCAGGTACCTCGTCTTCATGCCGACCTACGACAAGATCGCCATATCGAGGAGGATATCGAGCGAGAAGGAGAGGAGGAGGCTCAGGGACATCGTATCCGGCCTGCGCCCCCCGGGATGCGGCTTCATCATAAGGACGGTATGCGAGGGCATGGCAAGGGAAGACGTCGCGGCCGACATGGAGTTTTTGACCAGACTCTGGCAGTCGATATTGAAGAAAAAGGACAAGGTCCCCACCCCGGGGATACTCTACGAGGAACTCGACCTCACCCTCCGCACCATGAGGGATTCCTTCAGCCAGGGGGTGGAGAGGCTCGTAATCGACGACCCCGCGGAGTTCGAGAGGGCCATGAGATTCGTGGAGGAGTGCATGCCGGCGCTCGCCGGGAGGGTGGAGCTCTATGAAGGCAAGGAGGACCTCTTTGACGCGCGCGGCGTGGAGATAGAACTCGCCGACGCGATAGAGAAGAAGGTGTGGCTGCGCTCGGGCGGCCATATAGTCATAGACCAGATGGAGGCCCTGACCGCCATCGACGTCAATACCGGCAAGTACGTCGGCAAGAAGAACTCCGACGAAACGATACTGAAGACCAATCTCGAGGCCGTAAAGGAGGTGGTCTATCAGCTCAAGCTCAGGAACATCGGCGGCATAATCGTAATAGACTTCATAGACATGGGTAAGGCCGTTGACCGCGAGAAGGTCTACAACGCACTGAGGGACGCGCTCAAGGCCGATAAGGCGCGCACCAATATCCTGAAGATCTCCGAGCTCGGCATAGTCGAGATGACCCGGAAGAGGGTGCGCGAGAACCTCGCCCAGTCGCTCTGCGAGCCGTGCCCATACTGCGAGGGCAACGGGGCCGTCAAGGCGCGCTACACCATATTGATGGACATATACAGGGAGCTTCGCAAAGAGATCCCGTTGGGCAGGAACAAGACCACGCTCTACGTCAGCCCGTCCGTGGCCGAGCTCCTGCAGACCGTGGACGCGGACATAATCAAAGACCTCGAGAAGAGGTTTGACAAGAAGATAACCATAAAGGCCGTGGACAGGTTCCATCAGGAACGCTACGAGATAGAGTAGGGCGGGAGCGGGGCGGCAAAATGCCGGGCCGGCGCCACGGCCGTTCAGCGGCCTGTTATGATATGGTCTTCATATTGACCGTTTTAGGAGTGGTACTGATACTGGAGGGGATACCGTACTTCGGCTTTCCCGGCAGGGTAAAGCAGTGGGCCATCACGCTCCAGGATATACCGGAGCGCACCCTGAGGGTCATGGGCTTGATATCCGTGGTCGCGGGGCTGGCCATGCTCTACCTGATAAGGTTCCTTTAAGGAACCTCTGATTAATTCGCAATAGCATGTCATTCTGAGCAAAGCGAAGAATCTCAACGTCTATAAAATCAATAAGTTACGAGATTCTTCGGTCGCTACGCTTCCTCAGAATGACAGAAAAACATAATTAATCA
>JACRCJ010000131.1 GCA_016219075.1 Deltaproteobacteria bacterium
CGGGCCTCTCAGCCGAAACACGAGTCGAAACCGGAGCCCGAGGCCCTGTACCTGAAGGGGTATCAGGAGGTCCAGGACAAGAACTACGCCGCCGCCTCGGATACCCTGGCCGGCTTTCTCGCCGAGTACCCGGACCACAAGTTCGCCGGCAACGCGCAGTACTGGATAGGAGAGATATACTACGCAAAGGGCGACTGGGAAAAAGCCATACTTGAGTTCGACAAGGCCATAAAGAAGTACCCGGAGAGTGAAAAGACGGCCGCGTCGCTGTTGAAACAGGGGTTCGCGTTCGAAAAGATAGGGTCCAAGAAGGAATCGAAGCTGCTCCTTGGCAGCGTAATAGAGAAGTTCCCGAAGAGCCCGGAGGCGGGTCTGGCCAGAAAAAGACTCGAATCGATGAAGTGAACCCTCAAGGGGCTGAAAACCCCGGGGTTTTCAGAACTTTAAAAAAAACCGCATTTTCATGCGCGGCCCCAGTTAAGTTCCGCCGCGGTTTTGCCGATATAAATATGATTATGCCAGTTTCAGGGAGCTTGAAAATATGAACGGCAAAGTCCTTCTTGTGGATGACTCCCAGCAGGCCCGGGTCGCCATAAGGGAAGCCTTAAAAGATATCTTCGAAGTCTTTATCGAAGCTGACGACGGATTAAGCGCGATAAAGGCGTTCGTCGAGGAGAAACCCGGCTTTATCATCACCGACATCGAGATGCCGTCCATAAACGGCTACCGCCTTATCTCCACCGTCCGTAACATGGAAGACGGAAAAGACCTGCCAATCATAATGCTCTCGGGCACGAAAAACTCCCTTAAAAAGAAGCTGACCGGCTTCAACCTCGGCGCCAGCGACTTCCTCATGAAACCCTTCGAGAGCGAGGAGCTTGTGGCCAGGGTAAAATCCCTTTTAAGGACGCGTTTCCTCCTTGACGAACTTAAAGAGAAGAACACGCTGCTGGCGAGGCTCGCCGTCACTGACGAGCTTACGGGCCTTTACAACAGGAGGCACTTCTTCGAGACAGTAAAGGAGCAGATGGCCCTGGGGCTCCGTCATAACTTCAAGATAGCGTGCATGCTGATGGACATCGACCACTTCAAGAAGATAAACGACACGCACGGCCACATTGCCGGAGACGATGTCCTGAGGAAGATCGGCGCGCTTCTTAACTCCTGCAAAAGGGAGGGCGAGCTTCTGGCCCGCTTCGGCGGCGAGGAGTTCATCATGTGCCTTTTCAACACGGACTCCGCAAGCGTGCTTAGAGCGGCCGAGAGGTTCAGGCACCTGATAAAGTCTTTTGAGTTCTCTTCAAGCCACCACCCCAACCTCCATGTGACCGTGAGTATCGGGGTGGCAATATATCCGCAGGCCTCCATCATAACCATAGACGAGCTTATAAGGGCCGCAGACAGCGCCCTTTACCGCTCCAAGGTGGACGGCAGAGACAAGGTATCGCTCTACGAGTGGACGCCGCAGACGGCCTAAGACGGCCCCCCCGGAGAAACCGGGACCGTCCGACAGGATAACTTACGCGCCCGTTTGACAACGGGCTCTTTTCACCTCCACGGATATACGACCCGGCCTTTACCGCGCAACTTCGACCCCACAACCCGCACTGTCTTAATGAACCCTCCCCGGAGCTTGCTCCGGGGTATCTGAAAACAACCCATGTTATTAGATGTTTTGTATTGTTTTTAACAAAACACCAGGTCCATTGCGCAGCCGAGCATGAAGGAGAAGCGAGAGCAAGCCCCGGTTCCTCTTTGCGAGCGAGCTTGCAAGCGAGGAGCAATAAAGCGAGGCGCGCGCCAGCGCGCAAAAAGGCCTAATGTATTTCGCGGGAAGCTGCGGGGTATTAGACCCTAAGAGAGAATAAAACCTTCACGGACTTTTCGGCCTTGCGCTAAAAAGGCAACCTCGATTAAAATATCATTACAAGGGGATGATATGGATACGAAAGTCGCCATAAAAAGGTGCGAAGATTACGCGGAGGAGAAGGTCTACGGCGCGATAAAGGAGGCAGTGGAACTACTCGGCGGGGTCTCCGGGTTCGTAGCTGAAGACGACCTGATACTTCTGAAACCCAACCTCCTGGCCGGGCGCCCCCCCGAGGCCGCCGTCACCACCCACCCGTCCGTGGTACGGGCGGCGATAAGGCTCGTAAGGGAGGCCGGGGGCACCCCCATAGTCGGCGACAGCCCCGGTATAGGCAACGCGCGCAGGATCGCCGGTAAGTGCGGCATACTTGAGGTCTGCGAATCCCTCGGCGTGCCGTTTGTAGACCTTAAGACCCTCACCATAGCCGAAAACCCTGACGGACACACCTTCAAACGCCTCGATGTCGCCAAAGAGGCCGTCGAGGTGGACGGGATAATAAACCTCCCAAAGCTAAAGACCCACGCCCAGATGGTCGTCACGCTCGGAGTCAAAAACCTCTTCGGCTGCGTCCCCGGAAAATTGAAACCCCAGTGGCACCTCTCGGCCGGGGTGCAAAGCTCGCACTTCGCCGGGATGCTCCTTGACCTCTACGCCTTTCTCAACCCGAGGCTTACGATAATGGACGGCGTCGTCGGCATGGAAGGGAACGGACCCGGAAGCGGGGACCCGAGAAAGATAGGCCTGGTCCTCGCCTCTCCAGATGCCGTGGCGATGGATACCGTCATAGCCGGGATAGTCGGGGTGAAGACGGCGGATATCCCGATACTCAAGGAGGCTCAAAGAAGGAGGCTGCCTGGCTCGATGCCCGGCAATATCTCGGTGCTCGGCGAGAGTGTCGACTCGGTACGGGTAAAGGGCTTCAAGCTGCCGCCCGTCTCCGAGACCAACTTCGCTTCCCGCTTCCCTTACTTCATCGACAAGAGGCTCAGAAAGGCGCTTACCGCGAGGCCGCACATAAAGAGGACCGATTGCACGCTCTGCTCGGTTTGCGTGGAGGTCTGCCCGGCCGTGGTAATGACCAAGACCGAGAGGATCAATATCGACTACGACAGGTGCATCAGGTGTTACTGCTGTCAGGAGATGTGCCCGGAGGGGGCGATAGAGCCGAGGTCCGGATGGCTTAAGAGGCTGGTGCCCGGACTTTAAGACGCGAGCGGCGTCTTATGCGGCCCCGGGGGACCTCTTTGCCCTCTTTTTTCTCTTTGCGCTGAGACGGTTTTTACCTGCCGTAAGGGCCGGCCTTAAAAAACTTGCGCCTCGATTATTTCTGCTATATACTCGAAATTACGGGCTTCTTCGCGTTGAAGCCCGATTCCCCGACCGACCCGGGCCGTTTACTCTAAACCGGGCCGTTTCACTCCAAAGAGGCCATGATCATAAGATTGAAAAAGACCAACGACTTACGGCCGGCTTCTCTCACGCTTGCGGGCCTTCTGACGATCCTTCTTTCCTTCGTCTTTGCGAACGTCTCGACAGCCGCAGACCGGATCACCATTCCCATAGAAGGGTCCTCCTCCGGCCCCCCCGCCGGATGGGACCTGAAAGAATGGAAGGGCACTGCACGGTTCGATGTGGTCGATACCGAGGCCGGCAAGACGATACACTTAAGGAGCTCTTCCACATCCTCGGCCCTCTACAGGGACATCGAGTTCGACATCAGGGAGTACCCGTATATCAACTGGAGATGGAAGGTCACCACCGTCCCCCAGGGGGCCGATGTACGTAAAAAATCGACCGACGACCAGGCCGCCCAGGTATATGTCATATTCCCCAGGTTCCCGGCCCTCGTCAACAGCAGGCTCGTCGGCTACATCTGGGACACCGGGGCCCCGGCCGGCTCTACAGTGACCAGCACGAAGACATCCAACACCAGATACATAGTCATAAGGAGCGGACAAACCGGCCTCGGTGAGTGGTTTACGGAAAAGAGGAACGTCTACGAGGACTACAAGAAGTTATTCGGCGAAGAGCCCCCGATGGTAGGAAAGGTCTCCGTCATGATAGATTCCGATGACACTGAAAGCGCCGCCGAGTCATACATAGGGGGTATATACTTCTCAAAGGAATGAGACCTGCCTGGCCTGAAAACTCCGGGGTCTTCAGGTCATTGAAGAGATGATCACTCAAGACCTTTCCCGGCCGGATCAATTAAAATTCTCCGCCATAAATGACGGAGAATTTTGATGGTAAGGAAGAATCATTTATATTTGCCACTCCTTGACCCAACGCTAACGCGACGGGATTGCGGAGTGGCACACCCATTCATGCGGCCGTGCTCTGTGTCGGCCATGCCGCTTCTTTTCGATACATCCGTAGCGAGACCACTGCGGGCTTCGAGTCCAGAGGGGTCTGGGCCTTTTTTTAAACAAATCCGCTTGCACTCAGCTTAAAACCTTTCGTACCAGAGGGTGGAGTGAAAATGTTTTTTCACCCCCCCTGCCTCTCCCGTCAAGGGGGAGGGTTCACAGGGAACCCATGCGGCAAAATACAAGTTAAAGACCGCGCTACGGGCAAGTATTAGGCGGATTTACTCTCAGGAAGATAAAGACTGACGGCGGGTATTTTGGCAAAGGGAAAAATGACAAGAAAGAGGCGCATAGCGCTTGCGGCCATCGTATCGGGGGCCGTCGTCACAATGGTCCTCCTGTACCTTTTTACCTTCCCCGTAGACTTAAGCCGCTTCCATTCGAGGATAGAAGCTGTAGCGGGGCCGGTTGTGGGCCGGGAGCTCCGCCTCAGGAAGATCGTACTGAAGGCGCTGCCGTCCCCGGACCTGACGGTAGAAGGGCTGGAGGCGTTCAAGGGGGGCGAAGAGGCGTTCAGCGCCGAACACTTAAGGGCCAGGGTCTCGCTGTGGCCGCTCCTTTTGAGAAGGACCGTCATCGAGAGGCTTGAGATAAGAGACGCAAGCCTCTTTGTAAAGAGGTCGAGTGACGGCCGGTTGAACATCGAAGACCTCCTTGAGTCAAGAAAGGGCAAGAAGAGCCGCGTCACCGTAAACTCCCTCTATCTCCAGAGAGGCTCGGTAAAAGTCCTCGATGAGAGCGCATCAAGGCCGGCGCTCTACGAGATAACCGAGATCAACGGGTATCTGTACCTCGCGCCCGGGGGTTTTACCTACGGGGCAGGCGGACGCTTAAGGCCCTCCACGATGATAACGGTCACCGGCACCGGCAACCCGACGAGCGGGAATTTCGAAGGCTCCGGAAGCGTCGAGGGGCTCGATACCGGGATCTTCAACCCGTACTTCAAAAAGGCCCAGGGCTCTTCAATAGACGCCGCCGCGAACGCGGAGTTCTCCTACAGATTCGGGGAGAAGAACTCCCTTAAATGCGTCATCATGTACAGCGGCTTGAAGGCCGCTTTCCCGGCCGTCCTCAATAACCCGCTCGTCTCCGGGTCCGCCATACTCGATGCCGAGTTTGGAGAGAAACGGTCGATACGGCTCCACGACATAAGGATAGAACTTCCGGACTTCACCCTCCGGGGGTCTTTCGGCGTCGAAGGCGGCCGGGGCTCTGAGTCTTTCACGCTCAAGGCCTCTTCGACCCCGGTACCTGCAAAGACCTTCAAGGACCTGATACCCGTTAAGGTGCTTTCTGCCGTGGTGGGCGGATTGGTGCGCGACATTACCCCGCTCGGCGGGGCGGTCACCGTAAAAGACTTCACCCTTTCAGGCCCTTTTAAAGAGCTTAAAGACGGCACGGTCTTCGCCCGGCCCGAAAGGTTCCGGGTGAGCGCCCTTTTAAACGGCCTATCTTTCAGGTTTAGAAACCTCAGGGAGACCTTCGACGATTTTGCCGGCCCGGTAAGTCTCGCCGACGGCGTTCTCTCGATAACCGGACTCACCGGCAGGTACAACATGGAGACGCTCGATGACCTTACTGCCGAGTTGAGCGGGCTTGCCGGGCCCCTGACATACAGCGCCTCCGTAGACGCCTCCCTGGATACGGGCGAGACGCTCCAAACGGCGAAAGACCTTTTCAAGGATGACAAAACGGGCATCGGAAAGGCACTTGAGCGGTTACGGGCCGGCGGAGACGCTGTAGTAAGCCTCAAGGTGAGCGGCTCTCTCAAGGGCAAAACGCCTGCCAGTTACTCAGGCACGGCAGAGTTCAAGGACGCTTCCTTTTCCTACTCGGGCCTGCCCGGCTCCTTCAAGTCCATCTTCGCTGATATCGCCTTCGACAACAGAAGGGTCACGGTCAATGAGGCGCGGGGCCGCGAGGGTGATTCGGACTTCACGGTAACCGGCTTCGTGGAAGACTACTTCAAGACCCCGTCCTTCGACTTCAGCGCCGAGGGCGACCTTACAGGGAACACGGTCAAAAAATTCCTCCCTCCGGGCGCGGCCCAAAAGCTCTCGATAGACGGCAAGGTGAAGGTGAAGGCGAGCGGCAGCGGCACCAGAAAGTCCTTTGCCGCGGCCGCTTACCTCGACACCACCGGGGCGGCCGTCGAATACAAAAATGTGCTTAAAAAGGCGCCCGACTACACCTTGGGCTTCGAGGGGTTCATAGTCTTAAGAGGGACAGAGCTTGAGGTCCATAGGGCTGACCTGCACTTCGGGACCTCGTCGGTCACCATGGGCGGCGACTTCCTTTTAGACAGGCCGGTCTACAGCTTCGTTCTTCAGTCAAAGGACTTGAAGATCGCGGACTTCGACGATGTCTCGCCCTTCCTGATAAGGGAGTACGAGTCCGGCGGGCTTATCACCTTCAGGATAAGCGCCACGAAAAAGACCGTGGAGTCCGGGGCCTCTTACCAGGGGGTCGCCATGGTCAAGGACGGCCGCTTCAAATCAACCCTGGTCGCCAGGCCCGTAGAGCGGATAAACGCGGCGATGATGATAGAGGGGAACAGGGCTAACATCAAGGTCCTCGGCATGGAGGCCGGAAGAACGCGCCTTTCGGGCGCTATCGACATACCGGATGTCGCCGGCAGGGTGGTGGACTTCAGCTTCACCTCCCCACACCTCGACACCGACGACCTTATCCCGAAAGAGGCCGTCACGAAAAAGACTAAAGAGGCCGCCGCGCGCGCGGGCGCCTCACAGCCGCAGGCGCACCCGGTGACCGGCAGAGGCGAGATAACCATAAAGGAAGGGTCGGCCTGGGGCCACCCGTTCAAAGACTTAAGTGCAAAAGCGGAGTTGACCTCCAACGCGGCGGTCTTCAACCCCGTGACGCTCTCCATAGACGGCGGCACGGCCGAAGGCAGCTTTTCGTACTTCAAAGACCCCGGCGAAGCGCTCCTCTTCGAGACGGACTTCAGGCTCAAGGAGATCGACCTTGAGACGGTCTTCAACGCCTCAGGCGTTCAGAGGAAGGTCCTTACCGGACGCCTCGACGGCACGGTGCGGCTCGCGGAAAGACGGGGCTCTGAACCCTTTTCAGCCGGGCTTCAAGGGTCGGCGGCCCTTGAGGCGAAGAGAGGCAGGCTCTGGAAGGTGACGATACTCACCAAGATATTCTCGCTCGTAAACATCCTGTCCATCGACGAGCTATTCAAGAGGGGCCTGCCGTACAGGACTTTATCGGGGGATTTCTCGATGGACCGTGGTATAATATCGACCGAGAAGATGACCCTCGAAAGCGATTCGCTGAGGATGTCGGCTGTCGGCGAGATAAGCGTCCCGGAGAAAAAAATAGACGCTGTACTTGCCATGAGCCCCTTTGTGACCATAGACAAGATAGTCTCTGAGATCCCTCTTGCCGGATGGATAATCGCGGGCAAGGACCAAAGCGTTGTGAGCATGTACTTCGGGATCGACGGTGAGTTGAAAGACCCGCTCATACTCCCCAAGCCCATCACAATGATCGAGAAGGGGGTGTTCGGGATATTCCAAAGGATACTGGAGACCCCGGAGAGGCTCCTCATGCCTGAGAAGAATGAGAAAAATGAGAAGAAGTAGTCCGTTCACCTGAAAAACTCAGTGGAGAATACGATGCAGGGTTTCTGGAACAGGCTCAAGGCCGAGTGGTACCACAGGGGCCTTAAATACAACACGCTCCCGAATATCGCCCTCACCTGCATTCTGCCCAAGGCGAAGGGAGCGAAGACCTTCCTCGACATAGGGGCCGGGTGCGGCACGCTGGCCATACCGCTTGCGAAGGCCGGCAAGGCCGTCACGGCGCTCGACTCCTCAAAGGCGATGATAGACCTCCTTGAGGAGGACATCTCGAAGCAGAAGATAAAAGGGATAAAACCCGTTCTTGCCTCGTGGGGCGCGGTGAAGGTAAAGCCGCACGACGCGATACTCTGCGCCAATGTCCCCACGCTTCTCTCGGAGCCCGGAGAGTTCTTGCGCGAGATAGACGGGCTCGCAAAAAAAGCCGTCTTCATAATAGAAAGCGCAGACCCGGACTCGGACAAGTTCTACTACAGAGAGCTCTATCCGCTCCTTTTCAACAAACCCTTCGGCAAAAGGACGGATTATCTTCGCACCTACACGGCGCTCCATTCGCTCGGCATATTCGCCAATGTCGAGATAATCGACTACGACTTCGACCAGCCTTTCTCAAATATCGACGAGGCCGTGGAGTTCTGGAAGGAGTACATGGGGATAGTGACCGAGGAGCACGACGGCAAGCTCAGGGCCTTCCTCGGCAAAAAACTCGTAAAAAAACGCGGCATGCTCTTCGCCCGCTTCCACAAAAAGTCCGCCATCATCTGGTGGACGAAGGACGGGAAGAAGAAACGGCAGGGTTGAGCGGACCGCGGCAAAAAAGACCCATATAAGAAGGGCCCCCTCCTTGTTAAAGGAGGGGGCCCTTCTCTTTTCTATCCGGCCTGAACGGACTGCCGCGGCCGGAATTCTTTGGGATATCAGCAGGAGATAATAAACCTCCCCGGAGCTTTTTTCCGGGGTATCTGAAAACAACCCACTTATTAGATGTTTTGTATTGTTTTTAACAAAACACCAGGGGCATTGCGTAGCGAGCCTAAAGGAAAGATAGCGAGCAAGCCTCTGTATTTATTGCGAGCGAGTATGCCAGAGCGGAGCAATAGCCCCGAGGCACGCGGCAGCGCGCAAAAAAGCCTAATGTATTGCGCAGCAAGCTAAAGGGGTATTAGACCCTAAGAGAGATTCAAAGGGAATATCGTTAGTCAACCTACGCGGCAGGCTGCGGGGAATTAATCCCCGACAGGAAATATTAAAAACTGTGGCTGCTCTTCATGAGCATCGACACGCCGAGGTATGTGAACAGGACTACGAAGAAACCGATGACGGTGGCCACCGAAAGCCCTTTGCCCCTCCACTCCTTGACGAAGTACGCGTGCATCGCCCCGGCGTAGTAGAACCAGACGATGAAGGACCAGATGACCTTCGGTTCCCAGAGCCAGTAGGTCCCCCACGCCAGATACGCCCAGACGGCCCCGGCGAACATCGAGGCCGAAAAGAAAAAGAATCCCCACAGGATGCCGCGCGCGGCGATGTCCTGAAACTTCTTAAGCTCAGACTCTTCTGTCCCCCTGTAGCGGTGCGCGAGGTAGAGTACCGCCGCCGAGAAGGCGAGAGTGAATAGCGCGTAGGCGGCGAACGAGGCCGTCACATGAGTCTCGAACCAGCGTGTCCTCAATATGAGCGTAAGCGGCCCGCCAGGCTTTTCGTTGGAAAGCGCGAAGA
>JACRCJ010000130.1 GCA_016219075.1 Deltaproteobacteria bacterium
CTCGTAAGTCTTTTCAAGTGTCTTTTCGCTCATCTGGATACCGTTCCGTTTTTTTGGTTCCCCGGTCCGTACATATCCGGGGGCGGATTTAAAATTTATCACTACCGGCGGGACATGGCAAGAGACAAAACATCTTAAAACCGGCCCTGTTGCAAGCCGGCAAAAAAAACGCTCTGGATAATTGGAGATATCCGTTAAAGGTCCGAGAGACTATCGGAGGACTGCGTTACTGAAGGGAGAAAAAATATGAAGGGCGGGGCCTTTCAAGGCCCCGCCCTTTAAGGCGCTCAAGCGTTACTTCGCTCTGATTATGGCTTCTTTTACCCTGTTTATCTCTGCTTTTATAAGCTCCTCTGCGAGCTCCGGGATGACCTCCCACGCCACCTCTTCGATGACCTCTTTCGCTACCCTTCTGACTATTTCAGCGACCTCCTCTTTCGGGATCGCAACGCTCTTTTCAAGCTTCGCCCCGAGGTCGTCTTTCAGACTTCCTTCGACTTTGGCGGCGGTGTTTTCTATCGCCCTGCTGATCTCGGCCTCGGCGCCTTTGAGCCTTGAGTCAAGGTCGCTTCTGAACCTCTCCTCCAGCCTACTAACCGCGCCAGCTACGGCCCTTTCGACCTGGCCGTCGGCCTTTGCGGTTATCTCGGACTTAAGCCTCTCCTCGACCCTTCCGGCGGCCTTTTCGACGGCTTCCGCCGCCCGGGCCTCAAAGGCCTGCGGCAAAGGGGCCCCGGCTTCTCCGGTATAACTCTTAAACCGGGCCCCCGGCTCCCCGGCGGGCTCCACGAACTCCACGGCCTCTTCGGGTAACTCTTCCTGAGGGACCTCAAGCAGGTCCGGCTCGGCGACCGGCTCCGGGGCCTTGACGGCCTCCGGCTCCCTTTCCGTCTCGGCCCAGAACGGTTTCCCGGCAGTCTCACCGGCGGCGGGAGGAGCCTTCAAAGGCTCAGTCTCGAACGACGGGATATCGAAGGTATCAGCCTTTATCTCCTCAGTCTTGAACTCGAACGGCTCTACGATATCGAAGTTGTCGCTGGTCGGGGGCTCGTAAGACGCCGCCTTCTGTTCGGGGGCCGGGGCTGGAGCGCTCTCTTTCTTCACCTTGAAGTCGTCTTCATGGAACTCAAGGTCGGTAAAGTCTTCGTGGGGCGCTGAGAGCTCCTTTGCAGGCTCCTCAAAGAGCCCGCTCTCCAGAAAAGACAGGTCCGGGGCCTCGTGCTCCTTGAACTCGGGCTCTTCAGTAAAGCCGGTGAAATCCCCGGCCTCCCATATATCCCCGGCTCCGCCGGGCTTGGCGCGCGCCTGAACTGGTGCGCCCTCCGAAGGGGCTGCCTCGGCCCTGGCGGACTTCGCGAGAAGGTTCCGTACCTTATCCAAAAGTTCCTGCGATTCGAACGGTTTAACGATGCTGTCGTCGGCCTTGACCCTTGCGGCCTCGTTCTTGTCCAAAGGCTCGAAAGTGCCCGCAAGGAGCATTACCGGGATTGCGGCCGTGGCAGGGTCGCTTTTCAGGGCTTCGGAGACCTCATAGCCGTTTTTACCGGGCATCGCCACATCGGCGAGAACCAGGTCCGGGCTCTCCACTTTTGCCTTTTTGATGGCCGTCTCCCCGTCCCCGACGATTATAAGGTCGTAGTCCTCCGAGGCGAATGTGATCGAAATGACCTTCTGGATGGTTACGGAGTCGTCTGCCAGAAGTATCTTTTTAGACATTATTAGCCCCCCTTTATCGGCCATATTTACCCATAATTACATTTAATTACTTGAAAAGTCAAGACTTTTTTGCCCTTTACGGCGATGGTCATGGGCGCCCGTCCGCCTGAAAACCCTTGAAAAAATCCTCTTATTTTTATCGGTGGTTCTGGTAAAATATTAAGGTGTTTTTCGGCCCGGTCCCAAAAACCCGCATCAGCGGCCGGGCTCCGGGCCGCCAAAACGATGACCTGGGGTGGCGTAAAAAAGATGAAAAATATCATCTCGGCGAGCCGGAGAACCGACATCCCGGCCTTCTACTCGGAGTGGTTCATACGGAGGCTCATTGAAGGGTTCGTACATGTCAAAAACCCCTTCTCTGGTAGAGTCTATCATATTTCACTGAAAAGCCAAGACCTCCACTCGATAGTCTTCTGGTCAAAGGACTTTTCACCGCTCGTTAAAAGGCTTCCGGAGGTGGAAAGGGTCACAAAAAACCTCTTCTTTCATTTCACGATCACCGGGGTCCCCAAAGACCTTGAACAAAACACCCCAACGCCAGAGTCGGCGATAGAGGACTTTTTATACCTGGCCGAAAGGTACTCTCCGGCCAACCTTGTCTGGAGGTTCGACCCGATTGTACTCACCGGCAAAATCCCGTTCGACCATTACCTGGAGGAGTTCGCCCGGTACGCGGGGATGCTTAAGGGCGCAGCGAGAGAGTGCTATATAAGCTTTGCCGAGCCTTATAAAAAGGTAGTGAGGAACTTTAAAAAGACGGGCCACACTTTAATAGAAGTCCCGGGAGAGGTCAAAAAAGAATACGCGGAAAGGCTCGCTTCCATAGCCGAGGGTTACGGGATAAAAGTCTACGCCTGCTGTAATGACTTTTTATTGTCTGAGCGGGTCGGCAAAGCAAGCTGCATAAACGGCGAAAAGCTCTCCCGGCTCTTCGGCGACTTCGATGGCGATACCAGACCCAACCCGACCCGGAAAGGGTGCGCCTGC
>JACRCJ010000005.1 GCA_016219075.1 Deltaproteobacteria bacterium
CTCCCGGCCGCAAGCACCACCGCTGCTTTCATGAACCGGGCCAGGGACCTGCCTGCCCTCTTCAGAAAAGGCTCCCTGTGCCTCCTGTTTCTCCTCTTGCTTTTGAGCGGCTTTCTGTTCATCCCTCAAGCGTCCTTAAAAAACTAAAACTTATCAGTCCCGGCTCCCTTAAGCATCTTCTCGACAAGGGCCGGGTAGCCGAGCCCGGCAGCTTCTGCGGCCCTCGGATAAAGGCTTAGTTCCGTCATCCCCGGTACGGTGTTGACCTCAAGGACATAGGGCGCCTCTTTGGCGCCGAGCATCACATCGACCCTGGCCGCCCCGGCGCACCCGAGCGCATTGTACGCGGCGAGCGATTCTCTTTCGACCCTCTTCCGGACCGTTCCGCCAAGCCTTGCGGGCACCAGAAAATCGGTCCTGCCCCTGGTGTACTTGTTCGTATAGTCGTAGAACCCCTCTCTGGGGCGTATCTCTATTATGGGCAGCGCCACCCCGTCGAGTATCGAAACGGTAAGCTCCCTGCCTTTTATGTACTCTTCGACCAGCACCGCGTTTCCGTGCCTCGCCGCTTCTTTTACTGCCCCTGCCGCCTCTGTCCTTTTCCCGACGATGCTCACCCCTATGGCCGAGCCCTGCCCCGAGGGCTTCACGACGAACGGCGGCTTCATGGAGGGCGTCTTTCTTCCGGCGCCGAGGACCTCGAAGGCCGGGGTCGATATCCCGTTGAAGACGAAGACCTGTTTTGCCGCGGCCTTGTCCATCGCTACACTTGAGGCCCTCACCCCTGAGCCGGTGTACGGGATGCCCATCACCTCGAGAAGGCCCTGTACGCACCCGTCTTCCCCGTACCTGCCGTGTAGAGCGATGAACGCGACCTCAATCTTTTTCTTGAGGAGCACGGAGGGGAGGTCTCTACCGGCGTCAATACCCGCGGCCCTGTAACCATTCTCTTTAAGCGCCTTCAATATCGAGGCCCCGGTCCTAAGGGATATCTCCCTCTCCTCCGAGAGCCCGCCCATGAGGACGCCTATATTCATGCCTTTAAGACCCTTACCCGCCACTCTCGACCTCAATCCTCACCGATGACTTTTATTTCCGGCTCAAGGACTACCCCCTTGAGGCTGTAGACCTTATCCCTTATAAGCGCCATCAGCGCCAAAACGTCCTTGGCGCGCGCCGCCCCGGTATTGACTATGTAGTTGGCGTGGACCTCCGAGACCTGAGCGTCCCCGGATACCGCCCCCTTGAACCCGGCCTCCTCTATGAGGCGGCCCGCGAACAACCCTTCCGGGTTTTTAAATATCGACCCGGCGTTCGGGTACGCTATCCTGGCCGTCCCCTTGCGCTTCCCGGCTGTCTCTTTCACCCGCTCGCCTACGGCTTCCGGGGTGCTCTTCGTGAACAACATGTGCGCCCTTATTACGACCGAGCCTTTGGGGACCTCGGTCTTCCTGTACGAAAAGCCAAGCTCCACTGCCGGTATAAACCCCTTTTTGCCCTTCCTGCCGAGGACCTCGACGCCCTCGACGACATCCTTCATCTCGCCGCCGAACGCCCCGGCGTTCATAATCACCGCGCCTCCGACAGTCCCCGGGATCCCGGCCGAGAACTCAAGGCCGGAAAGCCCCTTCTCCTTGCAGGCGTTAAGGAGTTCCGATAGCTTTACCCCGGCCCCTACGGTGGCCCTGGTCTCTTCCTGCCACGAGATCTCCTTGAAGCCCTCGCAGATGTTTATGACTATCCCCCTTATGCCGCCGTCCCTCACAAGGAGGTTTGTCCCGGCCCCGAGTATGTAGACCGGGAAGTCCTTCGCCTCGGCGAACGACAGTATGTCCTTCAGGTCGCCCTCGTCCTGGGGAAATGCCATCACGTCGGCGTTCCCGCCTATCCGGAAAGAGGTGTACTCGCTCATCGGGACATTGAAAAGGACCTTGCCCTTGAACCTCTGTATGAAAAAGAGCGAGTACTGGGTAGCCGCCTTCTCCTCTTTTTTCGCCTTATCCGACGCCATATCAAGCCTTCTTGTTTTTCATCAGCTCCACGAACCTGACGCCTGTCTTCCAGATGTCCCCGGCCCCGAGCGTTATGACCATGTCCCCAGGGGCGGTTACGCCCGCGAGGAACTCCGGTATCTTCGCGGTCTCGGGCATGTAGGAGACGTCCTTGTGCCCGAAGCCTTTTATCCCGTTATAGAGCGCCTCACCCGACACCCCTTCAATCTTTTCTTCCCCGGCCGCGTATATGTCTGTAAGGATGAGCTTGTCGGCGTCGTTGAACGACGAGAGGAACTCTTCCAGGAGGTCTTTCGTCCTTGAGTAACGGTGGGGCTGGAAGACTACGACGACCCTTCTGTCCCAGCCCCTCTTGGCGGCCCTCAAGACCGCCTTTATCTCCACAGGGTGGTGGCCGTAGTCGTCCACGACGGTGATCCCGTTCTCTTCGCCCCTCACATGGAACCGTCTCTCAACGCCGGTGAAGCCCTCGAGCCCGGCCTTTATGTGCTGGAAGTCTATGTCGAGCTCGCGCGCCACGGCGGCACCCGCCAGGGCGTTGTACACATTGTGCACCCCCGGCATGTTGAGCGTTATCTCCCCGGTCTTCGTCCTGTCGTACCAGAGCTCGAACGAGGTCCGCATGCCGTCGTGCCTTACGTCCCTGGCGTGTACGTCGGCCTGGGAGGAAAGGCCGAAGGAGATGTGCCTTCTTGTTATGTTCGGCACCATGCTCTGGATGACCGGGTGGTCCAGACATATTACGGCGCAACCGTAAAACGGGACCTTGTTCATGAAGTTCAGGAAAGCGGCCTTCACATCCTCCATGCCGGAGTAGTGGTCCATGTGCTCCCTGTCGATGTTCGTTACCACGGCTATGGTCGGGGAGAGCTTTAAAAAGCTCCCGTCGCTCTCATCCGCCTCGGCTACGAGAAAGTCCCCGCCACCGAGCTTGGCGTTGGCCCCGAGGCTGTTCAATTTTCCGCCGGTCACGACCGTGGGGTCGAAGTTCGCCGAGGCGAGTATCATCGAGACCATCGAGGTCGTGGTGGTCTTGCCGTGCGTGCCCGCTATGGCTACCCCGTACTTAAGCCTCATGAGCTCTGCGAGCATCTCGGCCCTCGGGATTATGGGGATCTGTCTGGCGGCGGCCTCCCGTATCTCCGGGTTCTC
>JACRCJ010000121.1 GCA_016219075.1 Deltaproteobacteria bacterium
GGAGGTAGACTTGTGACAAAGACCGCTGAAGTACTGCCCAAAGAAAAAGAAGAGTTCTGCCCGGTATGCGCAAACCGTCTGGAAGACTGCGTGTGCTGCCCCGAGTGCGGCCACGAGTGTCTCCTCAACCAGGGCGAGATGTACTGCCCGGTCTGCGGGCCGGTACCGCCGAAGACCGAACCCCTCAACAACAAATAGAGACGGCTCAGGAGACCTTCTTTCTTACCTTCCTAAGCGCCTCTTTGAGCCGTTTTGTGTTCTCAGGGAGGGTCTTTTGCTTCCTTAAAAGATACGACGGGTGGTAGACCGGCATCAATAGTATGCCGCCCCCGTAATCACTCCATTCTCCGGGCCTGAACTCCTTATCCGGGGCGAGCGCCGAAAAGGCCGTCTTGCCGACGGCGATTATTACCTTCGGGGCGACTATCTCGATCTCCTTTTTAAGGTACGGGATGAAAAATTCCTCCTCTTCCTTGAGGGGCTTTCTCGTCTTGACCCTCTTTGTCTCTACCGTAGGCCATACCTTGACGACATTCGTGATATAGAACCCTTCCCTTCCCTTTCCGAAGACCTCCTTGAGGACTGCGATGAGGAATTTACCGGCCTTTCCGACAAAAGGCAGGCCCTCCCTCGTCTCTTCCCTTCCGGGGGCCTCGCCGACTATCATAAGGGCGGACGGGACAGGGCCCGACCCGAAGACGGGAACGGAGTTGCTGAATGACCCGGTCTTCATGCACGCGCTTTTAATCCGCTTAAAGAGGCTCTTCAGTTCGGTGTTCATCACTTTTGCAGGGGGATTTTTTTTAGGGAAACCCTGAATAATTCATTGATTCGTCATTGCGAGCGTAGCGTTACAATCCCGTCTTTAGGTAAATCAAGCACTTGGAGATTGCTTCGTCGCTTTGCTCCTCTGCAATGACAGCAGAAACGAGAATTAATCAGACCTTCCTTAGCGTTCTGAAAACCCCGTAGTTCCAAGGCCGTGGAGGGTTCATGGAAGGCATGAGACCTCGCCCGGAAAAAACTCCGGTGGACTCAGCCGGCAGGTCTTTTTCTGAGAGCGGCAGACCTTCTTTGGCGGGCAAAAGACTTATGCGCTCCGTCATCCGGTCTACCGGAAGAGGCTCAGGGATCCCTTCTTGCCGCCGTCGTCCTCGCCCTTCCCCTCCGGGGCCTCGGCCTGCGCGGTTTGCCCGGCTGAAGCGGATGAGCCGGTGTAGATATACCTTTCAAAGAGTCTCTGGTACGGCGTCCATGACGACCCCTCGGCGCTGGCCTCTATAAGGGTCCTTACAGTCGAGACCTTCGCGTCCATGTCGTCGAGGTATGAGAGCACTATCGCCTCTATCGTCTTGGGCCTCTTCGGGGAGCCGAACTCAAGCTGGCCGTGGTGGCTTAATATCATGTGTTTCAGGAGCACAGCAAGGTCTCTGGGGAAGTCCTCAAGGGTGCGGACCTTGTCGTCTATGAGCTCGACGCCCATCGTTATATGCCCGATAAGCCGCCCCTCGTCCGTATAGTCGAAAGACCTCCTGTAGGATAGCTCGTAGATCTTGCCGATGTCGTGGAGTATCGCCCCCGATAATAGAAGGTCCCTGTTGACGGCGCCGCCGTAATGGGCGGCCACCTTGTCGGCGAGGGCGCAGATGGAAAGCACATGCTCTAAAAGACCGCTCAGGTACGAGTGGTGCATGGCCTTGGCCGCCGGGGCCAGCTCAAAACGGGCCCTTATCTCAGGGTCTTTGAATATGGCGGTTAAAAGCCCCCTGAGATGACCGTCCTTCATCGCCGAGATAATGCCGTCCAGCTCGGCCATCATCTTAACGGGGTCTTTTTGAGAGGCGGGGAGGAAGTCCCTTATCGAGTATTCGCCGTCCGGGAGGGACAGGATCGAGCTTATGTTCACCTGGAGGCCGCCCTGGTAGGCCACGGCGAACCCCTTGACGGTTACGACATCGTCCTTGAGGAACTTTTTACCGAGCTCCTCGGCGTCTTCCCAGATCCGGGCCTCGAGTTCGCCGGTTGAGTCCATGAGCCTCATGTTTATGTAAGGCTTGCCGGATTTACTGAGGCCCATCTCCTTTTTCGTGACGAGGAAGGTCCCTGTGACATGTTCTTTTTCCCTGATGTCTTTTATGAAAGTCTTCTTCAATCTCTCTCCGGGTCCCGGTTCAGGCGTGAAAAAACCTCACGGCAGGCCTTGTCTTCAACTGACTGTATTTTTCTCTCTCTCGAGGAACCACGCGACATAGCGCCTGACGCCCTCGTCTATGGCCACCCTGGGCTCAAAACCCAGGAGTTTTCTGGCCTTCGTGACATCGGCGCAGGTGATCGGGACGTCTCCGGGCATCGGGTCAGTATACTTTATCCGCGCCTTTTTCCCCAGGTTCGCCTCTATGAGGGAGATGACCCTGGAGAGCTCCACGGTATTTGAGCCGCCGAGGTTTATTATCTCGTAGCGCGAAGGCTTGTATATGGATTGCAGGAGACCGCTGACTATGTCTCCTATGTAGGTGAAGTCCCTTCTCGCGGAACCGTCTCCGTAGACCTGTATCTCCATCCCGTCGGCTATGAGGCGGGTGAACTTGGCTATGGCCATGTCGGGCCTGCCCTTCTCGCCGTAGACGGTGAAGAAGCGAAGGCATGTCACGGGGATGTTGTAGAGGTGCGAGTAGGTGAAGCACATGAGCTCGCCCGCCCTCTTCGTGGTGGCGTACGGCGAGATCGGGCATGTTATCGGGTCTTCCTCGGAGAATGGGACCTTGCTGTTTATGCCGTATACCGACGATGATGAGGCGAAGACGAAGTTCTTGACCCCGGTAAGACGCGCCGCTTCAAGGAGGTTCAGCGTGCCCATGCAGTTGACCTCTTCGTAGAGCAGAGGCTGCTGGATAGAGGGGCGCACCCCGGCCCTTGCCGCGAGGTGAAAGACCGCGTCAGGCGCTTCGCTCCTGAAGACCTCAAGGACCTTTTTGCCGTTCCTTATGTCGGCTTCATGGAGCTTGAAAGACGGGTCGCCCTCAAAGGGCCTGACATTCTCTCTTTTCAGTTGAGGGTCGTAAAAATCGTTGAAGTCGTCCATGACGACTACCTTCTCTCCCCTCTCAAGAAGCACGCCCGTCAAACTCGAACCGATAAAACCGGCTCCGCCGGTGACTAATATCTTCATGCGATAAAGCTAACATATAACAAAATAAGGGTCAAGGGAAAGGGAGCGGAGTAAGACGGAAGGAAAGGGGCCACAGAGCCTCTCAATAAAACCTTAAGTACCCCTTGAGGACCATTTTCATCTCTTTTGCGTTCTCAGGGTCTTTGCCGCCGTGGTGGTATATCGCTAAAGCGCGCCAATCACGCAGCTTCAGGTACGACACGCTTGTCACATAACGGCCTTTGCCCGACCCGTCGGTTTTGAAGCGGTTCGTCCCTATGCCGAGGGGCTCCCTGCCTTCCTGCACCGGACTCTCTGCGAGCCAGACCGAATATACCGAGTCGGGCTCAAGCCCGTAGACCGTCACGCCGAGCGAGTACTCAAGGGGCATAAACCCCCCGACCGTCCTGAAGACCGCCTCCCCGTTCGCCCCTCCCTCACCCTTCAAAGCGACAGTGGCCGCCTCGTAGTCGGAATCTCCTCTGCCTGACGCAAAGGCCGAAAGCGTCA
>JACRCJ010000122.1 GCA_016219075.1 Deltaproteobacteria bacterium
GAACGGTAAAAACGGCAAGGTCATCGTCTGCGCCGCGATGCGAAAGCTCGTTCACATAATCTACGGCGTACTAAAAACCGGCAAGCCATTCAATCCGCATCACGCGCAAAATATCGCTTGACGGACAAAACGGTATCTACATATAACTATCGGGCTGCTTCTTATACCAACCGCCAGTCTGATACGCCTTTCGTTTGCGGTTTTGCAGGGTTGGCTGTGCCCGCCAAAATCGGGTGGTAGCTCGCTATAACATATAATAACCCGCCTCTGAAATGCAACAAAAGGCTGCGGTTTATGCCGTAGCGGCTTTTTGCCATCCGTGTCCCTGACCGCCGGTGTAACGGGACGCTGGAGCGTGGATCGATAAGGCGATTAAAAAAAGCCCCTCCAGACGGGAGGGGCTTTGCATTTTGCCTGTCTTTACTCTTCTACCGTCCGTCTATCGCCTGTACCCCTTACTCTGGCTGTTGCGGGTGTTGGAAGGCCTGCGGTTGAAGCCTGAAGGTGAGCTACGGCGGCCAAAGCTTTTCTCCCCCTGCCGCTCGGCCTTGTATGCCTGAGCGGAGGCAGCGTCATGGTCGAAGCCCTCTATCTTTTTTACGGGGATGGTGAGCTTGAGCAAGCGCTGGATGCCTGTCAAAAGCTCCTCTTCCTCCGCGCATACGAGAGAGACGGCCATCCCGTTAGACCCGGCGCGGCCGGTGCGTCCTATGCGGTGTACGTAGTCTTCCGGCACGTTGGGCAGCTCGAAGTTTACGACGTGGGGGAGACGGTCTATATCGAGGCCGCGCGCCGCGATGTCCGTCGCGACGAGGGTACGCACGGAGCCGTTCTTGAAGTCTGCCAGCGCGCGCGTGCGGGCCGCCTGGCTCTTGTTGCCGTGAATGGCCGTGGCGCTGACGCCGTCGCTCAAAAGCTGGGTCGCAAGCCTGTTGGCCCCGTGCTTGGTGCGCGTGAATACGAGGACCTGCTGCCAGTCGCCCTGCTTTATAAGGTGCGACAGGAGTTCGCGTTTGCGCGAATGACCGACAGGGTGGACCATCTGCGTCACGTTCTCGGCCGCGATGTTCCTGCGGGCGACCTCGATAAGTTCGGGTTTATGGAGTATCCCGTCGGCAAGCTGCCTGATATCGTCGGAATATGTAGCTGAGAACAGAAGGTTCTGTCTCTTTACGGGCAGCAGCTTCATTATCCTGCGAATATCATGGATAAAGCCCATGTCGAGCATCCTGTCCGCCTCGTCAAGGACGAGTATCTCGACCTTTGAAAGATTTACGGTCCCCTGCCCCGCGTGGTCAAGCAGGCGTCCCGGCGTGGCGACGAGTATATCCACTCCGCGGCGGAGCTTGTCCATCTGCGGGTTGATGCCGACGCCGCCGTAAACTACCGTAGACCTGAGCCTCAGGTTCCTGCCGTAGGTCAGAAAGCTTTCGTGTACCTGCGCGGCCAGTTCGCGCGTGGGGGTCAGCACCAGCGCGCGCGGGAACCGCATGGCTGAGTCCGCCTTGTTAAGAAGCTGTAGTATCGGCAGCGCGAACGCCGCGGTCTTGCCAGTGCCTGTCTGCGCTCCGGCCAGTACGTCCCGTCCTTCAAGGACTACAGGTATAGTACGCTCCTGTACGGGTGTGGGGGTCGTGTAGCCCTCTGCGGCCACAGCGCTCAACAGTTCGGCCCGAAGGCCCAGTTTTTCAAATGACATGATTCTCCATATAGGCCTACACAAGTGTATTGAGGCCGGTCTTAGGCTAGATTAAGGTTAATGCAGAGTGAGGTTGATAAAAAGGGACGGGTCAACCGCTACGCAGCAGGCGCCGACCGGATGGCGCAATGTTAGTCAGTTAGGTACTATACCACAGAAGATATTTAAAGCAACAAGATTATGGCTACCTCTAAAAATTGTTCTTTTTCCTGATCTCTGTGTCAGGGCAAAAATAAAAATGCTCACATATTTCCATATATGCTGCGCTTTTTATTTCCGCCCTTCCTTGACCTCAGAAAAAATTCCTAATTTTTAGAGGCATCCTTATATGAGGCGGGCTACAAGTCGCTGAAAAACCTTGATTTGCATACCCCGCTTGTTGATGAAACCACGGCCTGGGCTATACTTAAAATAGGGTAAAAGCGGATGTCATTTTAATGTGAGCATCTTTATTTTCACGCCTGACGCGGAGGTGGATGGACCATAAAAAGGGAGGCTTGTTATGGCAACGGAAAGAAAGCCAAAAGGCAAGATGGACACAAAGGCTATGATGGAGTTGTACAAACAGCTGGCGACTCCGGGCGCGCCCCACAAGCTGCTGGCGAGCATGGCCGGGAGCTGGAACACCAAGACCAAATCCTGGATGGAACCCGGCAAGCCGCCCGAGGAGTCGGCGGGCGTCTGCGAGCAGAAGATGATCTTGGGCGGACGCTTCCTCCAGCAGGAGTGCACCGGCCAGATGATGGGAAGCGCGTTCAACGGCATGGGATTCACCGGGTACGATAACCATACCAGGAAGTTCGTCTCCACCTGGATGGATACCATGGGCACAGCCATCTATCTGTTTGAAGGGCCCGCAAGCGCGGACGGCAAGTCCTTTACGCAGAGGTGCCGTTACGACGACCCGGTCAAAGGCCCGATGGAATGGCGTTCCGTCTGCAAGCTCGTGGATGAGAACAACATCTTCTTTGAGATGTACGGCACCGCCCTCGGCGGCGCGGAAGAGAAGATGATGGAGATGACGTATACACGGAAGGTATGACGGGAGGGGGGCTGACTGGTAGCGGGGATTTGGGAATAAAAAAAGAGGGAGGCAAAAACGCCTTCCTCTTTTTTTATAGCGGACTTAATATAATACTTCGCCGGTTCAATAGCGAAGTGCAACACTTGGGAGAGCAGGAAGGAAGATGCTATCCTAAGTGGCTATGTCAAAAAGAGAATATGTACACCTGTCTTTGTCTGAAAGAGACTTGATAACCACCATGCTTGCCGAGGA
>JACRCJ010000135.1 GCA_016219075.1 Deltaproteobacteria bacterium
CGCGGGAAGAAATCCCGTAAAAAAAGGTCATTGAGGCTGAATTGAATAGAAACTTAAGTAGCGTCATTTGTCTCATAATCGCCCTTTTCGTCCTCTCGTCGTGCGCCGCCTCGCTCCAGAAGAGAAAGGACGACGCCTCCATACACTTCAACCTCGGCGTGGTGCAGCTTAACGAGAGGAAACTCTCCGAGGCGTTGAAGGAGCTCACCGAGGCCGTCAGTCTCAACCCTGACGAACCGATGTACCATAACGCGCTGGGCCTGGCGTACTTCGCCAGGGAGATGTACCCCGAGGCGATAAGGGAGATGAAAAAGGCGATAGAGCTCAAACCCAAGTACTCGGAGGCCCATGTCAACCTCGCCGCCATATACATCGTCGAGCGCAAGTGGGACAGCGCCATAGAGGAGTCCAGGACCGCGCTCTCAAACATATTCTACGGGACCCCCGAGTTCGCGCACTTCAACATGGGGTGGGCGTATTACAACAAGGGGGATTACGCCTCCGCCCTCGAGAGCTTTAAAAAAGCCGCGGAAGCCAACCCGAACTACTCGACGGCATACTACCACATGGGACTCTCCTATGATAAGATGAACAGCGTCAAGGATTCGGTCGAGGCGTACAAGAAGGCGGTCGAGACCTCGCCCGGCTATATAGACGCGCACTTCGGCCTCGGCCTCGCCCTGGTAAAGCAGAAAGACAGGGCCGGAGCCTTGCAGGAGTTCAACAAGGTCATAGAGATAGCCCCTGAGAGCGACAAGGCCCGGTCGGCAAGGGAGTATATAAACCTGATAAAGTAGCCCCTGGGGGCCAGGCAGCGGGTTCATTTGTTGGGTTCACCGGCTGCCCCCGCAGGCCTCGCAGGCCCCGCAAGCCTTGCAGGCCCCGCAAGCCTTGCGCAGTGGGCGTAAGCCGTGCCCGAACAATTCCTTAGCGGACCGACCGGATCCCGGAGTCTTTGAGAGGTCAAGAGAAGATATGGAAAACCCCGGAGAATACCTTAAAAGGGAGAGGGAGCAAAGGGAAGTCCCTCTTTCAAAGATAGCCGAGTCCACGAGGGTGCCCATAAAGTTCCTCGAGGCGCTCGAGGCCGATGATTTCGACACGCTCCCTCACCCGACTTTCGTAAAAGGGTACATAAAATCATACTGCAAGTTCCTCGGACTCGACGAGACGGACGCCGTTTTGCGCTACGAGCTCTTCCTCAGGGAAAACTCCGGCAGGACCGAAGATGAGGGGGCCGCAGGGGGGGCGAGAAAAAAACCTCTCCATCGTCTCGCCCCGTCCGGAATGAGCGAGGGGGCCCCCTCCTCCGGGTCCGGTCCTTTTTCCGTCAGGTACATCGTAACGGCGGCCGTCGTCATTGTCGCCGTAGCCACCATATATTACTACACCACATCGTCTAAAAAGACGGCCGTCCCCCCCGAACAGGCTCAGGTCACCTCTGCGGCGGTCTCCGCCGATAACGCGCAGGCCCCGCTCGCTAACGGAGAAGCGGCGCTAAAACCGGCGGACGGGGCAAAGCCCGCCGAAGCTGCCGCTTCAGCCAGGGCTGTGGCCCCAGGTGAGAAGCACTCGCTTACGGCGAGCGCCGCCGAGATCTCATGGATAAAGGTCGTGATAGACGACGATGAGCCTTTTGACGTCGTCTTGAGGGCGGGCGAGAAGGTCTCATGGAAGGCCTACAAGGCCTTTCACCTCGTCGTTGGCAACGCCGGAGGCGTTACCATCGACTTCGACGGAGAACGGTTAAGCGGGCTCGGCTCAAGCGGCGAGGTCGTGACGCTTACTCTGCCGAAAGGGGCCGCCGCTCCAAAGGCTAAAAAGCCCGTCAGCACCATGCCAAAGGCCCCTCCGGCAACGATAGACCCGGGTGCGAAGATATCCCCTTCAACGGCCGGGGCCGTGCCCTCTCCCAGGCCCGCCGTGAAAAAGGCCACGCAGGCGAGCGCGCCCCCCGTGGCCACTGGCGCGGCAGGGAGCGGCACCGCCGAGACTGAGCCCAAAGACGCCGGGGCCGGGGGCGTGACGACGCCCCTGTGGGATTCGAAACCGAAGGAGAAGTTTGACATAAGACCGGCTGGCGTGACGGCTGAATAAAAAAGGGAGAACCTATGGAGACCATTATCAGGTGCAGAAAATGCGGTAAGAAGATGAAGAGCAGCCGTGTTGACGACTACAGGATCAAGGTCTCCTGCACCTGCGGTTTTTCCGAGTACAGAACGGCCCCGGCGGCCACCAAGGCCATAAACCCGCACTTCTCCAAGGAGAGCCTGCTGCCCCTGACGTTCGACGACAGCGGGAGGTTCTTCTTCGAGCAGAGGGCCGACAGGGAGCAGAAAGAGATCATAACGATCGAGGAGATAAGCATGCTCGCCTCCTCGGACTACGACCTTGACGAGGTCTTGAAGGGCGTGGTCGAGAAGACCGCCAAAAGGCTCGGCGTCGATATCTGCTCCATATACCTCTGGGACGGCGAGTACCTGGTCTTGAGGGGCACATACGGCCTGGCGCAGGAGGCCGTGGGAAAGGCGAAGCTCAAGATAGGCGAGGGCATCACGGGCTCGGCCGTCGAGGCGCGTAAACCGCTACTCATCCCCGACATCTCCAGGGATGAGCGCTACAGGTACTTCCCCGAGACGAAGGAAGAGCAGTACAGGATAAAGACGATGTACTCGTACCCGTTCTTCCTCGGCGAAAAGCCCTTCGGCGTATTAAACGCCCAGACCGTCGTATCACGGGAGTTTACCGAAGACGAGATATACTTCGTCTCGGTCATAGCGAACCTGATACTCGGCGCCGTGAAGATGAGAAAGAGGCTTTAGGCCCGGGGGCCGGCCCCATGGAAAAGGTCCCGTGAGTTTTTAATGTCCGCGGCGTCTGTCCGCGGAAGACCGCTTCGAGCGGTTTTAAAGGTATATCAACGGAGGCACGCCGGCAAGCCAAGGCTGTCTGGCGAGGTCTCATTCTACCAGCATGGCGGATAAATCCAAAAAAAATACAGCGCCCCCCAAACGGGCCTCAAGGTCAGCCTCACTGACCGGTTCGGAAGGAAAGGCCGGCGCCGTCCTTGTCGTCCTCTTCCTTTTGGCCGTCCCGACGGTACTCTATTATTTTTACGCGCGCGCGAGGATCGTAAAGGTCGAGGTCAAGGGGCCGCCCGAGGCGAGGGAAGTCGAGGTGGACCCGCTTCGCTATAATGTCGGCTCCGGGCAATCCCCTCACGGCGTCCCCGCTGCCCCCGGTGCCGCTGAGACCGGCCCTGCCGCTCTGCCCGCAAGCGGGAACGAAAGGCAGGCAGTAGCCGCGTTGCAGGCGGGTGAGTATTTAAAGGCCGCGGGTTTTTTAAGGGAGGCGCTGAAGGAAGAGCCCGGCTCGGCCGGTTTAAAGAGGTCTTTGGCGGCCTCTTTAGCCAAGGCCGCCGAAAAAGCGGCCCTTGCGGGAGACTACCTCAAGGCGAAGGAGCTTTTGACCGAGGCCTCCACGCTGTCGGCGGACCCCGCGTACCTGATGAACCTGGCCAACATCCAGATAAGCCTTGACGACCTGGACGGGGCGGCAAAGACCCTCACGCCGCTTTCCGGCGACCCGAAGACCAGGGCGGCCCTCAAGAGGATATATACGGAGCTTGGCAACAGGAGCTTGAACTCGGGGGAGAGAGAAGCCTCCATCGGGTACTACGACAAGGGGCTCTCCCTCGACCCGTCGGATGAGTACCTCTCCGCAACGCTCCGGAAACTCAGGAAAGACAACGAGTTCGAAGCGCAGATGGGCAGAAACGACGCCGCCCACTTCATCATCAGGTTCGACGGGGGAGAGAACGCCGTGGCCGGGCACCTGATAGGCATTCTTCTGGAAGAGGCCTACGCCAAGGTCGGCGCGGACCTGAACTTCTATCCGGATGACAGGGTGGAGGCGCTCCTTTATTCAAGGGAGAACTTCCGTGACATAACCCGCTCGCCTTCGTGGGCCGGGGCGCTCTTTGACGGGCGGATAAAGATACCCGCCGGAGGCGTCTACGAAAAGACGGCCGAACTTGAAAAGGCGGTCTTCCACGAATACACGCACGCGCTGGTGAAGAGGGTCTCGAAGGGCAGGGCCCCGACATGGCTGAACGAGGGCCTGGCGCAGTATGAGGAGGGCAGAGAGATTTCCGGGTATGCCGATTACCTGAAGAACGTCGCCTCGACCGGCAAGGTAAGGTTGAAGCACCTGGAAGGCTCTTTCATGGGACTTGATTCCAACAGCGCATCACTCGCGTACCTGATAAGCCTGTCGGCCACGCGCTACATCATAAGGGATTTCGGCGTCTTCTCCGTAAAGAGGCTGCTTGAAAAACTCGGGGAGGGGATGACGATGGAC
>JACRCJ010000139.1 GCA_016219075.1 Deltaproteobacteria bacterium
AAAAGATAAAAGAGGCGGCCCCCGAGGTCTACCAGAGGATGCTTGCCTCCCTGAAGGCGCGCCCGGCCGTGAAGACCGGCGTCATAGACGCCGTAACGGTGGCCGGCAACAGGAGGGTAGATGCCGAGGCCGTGCTTAAAAAGATCACCTCAAAGGCCGGCTCTCCGTACTCCCCGGACGATGTAAAGGAGGACCTGAGGGCGATATACGCCACGGGCTACTTCGACGACGTATCGGCGGACCTCTCCGACAGGGCAACTGGCAAGGTCCTTACCTTCACGGTCAAGGAGATGCCC
Source organism: Deltaproteobacteria bacterium (assembly GCA_016219075.1). Classification (GTDB taxonomy): domain Bacteria; phylum Desulfobacterota; class GWC2-55-46; order GWC2-55-46; family GWC2-55-46; genus JACRCH01. The sequence goes on from JACRCJ010000139.1 coordinate 297, forward strand.
TTCATCAAAAGGATCTCGTTCAGGGGCAACTCCGAGCTTAAGGACGACAAGCTCAAGGACTCGGTTACGATAAAGGAGAACACCGTCCTTGACAGGGTGCTCCTCGGCGAAAACGCCGAAAAGATAAAGGCCCAGTACTCGGAGGAAGGGTACTACAACGCCTCAGTCACCCCGGTCGTTGAGTCCGACGGGCTTGAGGCCGCCGTCATATTCGACATAAGCGAGGGCCCCGAGGTGAAGGTAAAGCGCATAACCTTCATCGGCAACGAGCACTTCAGCGACAGAAAGCTCAAGGGCCTGATGACGACGGGCGAGGCCGGGATATTCTCTTTCATCACCAAGTCCGGAAAGTACAACGAGTTCACCCTGCAGAACGACATCGCCATCATAATGAGCAAGTACTTCGACAACGGGTTCATCCGCGCCGACATAATCGACCACAGGGTGCTCCTGAGCGAAGACAAGAAGTGGTTCTACATCACGATAGCCCTCTCCGAGGGCGACCAGTTCAGGATAGGCTCCATAGACATAAAGGGCGAGATACTGCCGTCCACGACGAAAGAAACGCTCCTGGAGAAGCTCAAGCTTGAAAGCGGCGAGGTCTTCAGCAGGACGAAGATGTCAAAGGGGATCGAGGCCATAACCGATATCTACGGGGACGCCGGGTACGCGTACGCCGACATAAAGCCCCTGACCGATGTGAACCCCGGGAAAAAGACCATAGACATAACGCTCGACATAAAGACCAACGACATCGTCTACATAGAGCGCATAGACATCAGCGGCAACGTAAGGACCCGCGACAAGGTGATAAGAAGGGAGCTCGAGCTCGGCGAGGGCGACCAGTACAGGTCTTCCGAGCTCAGGCGGAGCAGGAACAACCTGAAGAGGCTCGGGTACTTCGAGGATGTAAGGATAGGCCAGACCCAGGGCGGGGCCCCGGACAGGATAAAGCTCGATGTCGCCGTAAGAGAGCGGCCCACCGGGTCGGTCTCTCTCGGCTTCGGCTACAGCTCCGTGGACAAGCTCATCGGGACGGCGTCGGTCTCGCAGACGAACTTCATGGGCACGGGCATCAAGCTCGACCTCTCCGGCACCGTGAGCTCGACGAGTTCGAAGTACATCCTGGGCTTCACGGAGCCCTGGCTCTTCGACAGGCCGATAAGCGCCGGGGCCGATGTCTACAACACCGACAGGGACTACCCGGACTTCAAGCAGACCAAAAACGGGTTCGACGTGAGGTTCGGCGTTCCCATATACGACAGGTACACGCGCGGGTTCTTGACCTACAAGCTTGAAGATGTGAAAATATCGAATGTCCAGGATACCGCCTCCACCCTGATAAAAGACCAGGAGGGCAAGAGCACCGAGAGCAGCGTCACGGCGACCGTAAGGAGGGACACCAGGGACGACGCCTTCTTCCCGACCGGGGGAGAGGTCCTGACGGGCACGGTCCAGTTCTCGGGGGGCCCCCTGGGCGGCACGAACCACTTCATCAAGTACGAGGGCGACGCGGTAAAGTTCTTCGCTCTGCCGTGGGAGACCACCATATCGCTGCACGGCACCGTCGGCTACATACAGGGCTACCAGGGCAAGACCGTCCCCATCTATGAGAAGTACTACCTCGGGGGGCTCAATTCGCTCCGGGGGTTCAAGACCAGGACCGTAAGCCCCAAGGACCCGGACACCGGGGACCTCGTCGGCGGAAACACCATGATGACCGTCAATGCCGAGTTTCTCTTCCCGCTCTTTTCGGAGCAGGGAGTCAAGGGGCTTGTCTTCTTCGACGCCGGAAACTCGTACAAGGGCCGGATCGACTTCGGGGACATAAGGACCGGGGCGGGCGTGGGCGTAAGGTGGTTTTCGCCGCTCGGGCCGCTCCGCCTGGAGCTCGGGTTCAACCTCGACAAGAGAGAAGGCGAGGCCTCCAAGCAGTGGGACTTCGCCATCGGAACGATATTTTAACCGCCCGGCAGCGGGCAGGACGGCCCGGGCCGGAAAAAAGAACGACCACAATAAAGGAGAACAATTTCATGAGAACGATCAAAGCAGCGGGACTACTGTTTCTGGCACTTCTGATTTTCGCGGCCCCGGCCGGCGCCGCCGAGCTCAAGATAGCCTACGCCAACCTGCAGAAGGCCCTTAACGAATCCGAGGCCGGCTTAAAGGCGAAGGACACCCTGAAGGACGAGGCCAAGAAGCTCGAAGACGAGCTGAACGTGAAGCAGGAGGAGATTAAAAAACTCAAGGCCGAGATAGACAAGAAGGGCAGCGTCTGGAACAAGGAGACGAAGGACGCCAGGGAAGCCGACTTCAAGAACAAGACCCAGGAGTTCCAGAAGAAGTACATGGAGTACGGCGAACAGCTCAACAAGAAAAAACAGGAGACCGAGTCCGACATCATCGACGAACTGCGCGCCGTGGTCGAGGAGATAGCCCAGAAAAAAGGCTACACCTATGTCTTTGAGAGGTCCGTCGGCGGACTCCTTGTCGCCCCGGCTTCCGACGACCTCACGGACGAGGTGATAAAGGTTTACAACAAAGAGTTCAGGGCCAGGAAACACTAACGGCTGCTGAAAAACCCAATATTTGTTCAGGCTGCTCAAAAAGTTCCGGATGCAAGGCGTCGAGGAGTGAGGAATGAGGCGTAGTTTTGGCTACGCCGCAGTGACGAACGACGAAGACAACGCCGCAGATGGGACTTTTTCAGCAGCCTGCTAACTCCAAACGGGGGAGCGGAGATGGACAGGACCCTTGAGGAACTTGCCGCACTTGTGGACGGACTGCTGGACGGTGACGGATCGGTCGTCATAAAGGGTGTAGCGCCGATAGACTCGGCCGGCCCCGGTGACATTTCCTTCATAGCCGACGGGAAGTACTCGAAGTTTCTGGCCACGACCGCGGCCTCGGCCGTGATCGTCCGGGAAGGCACCGCGCACGCCGAAGGACTGAACCTGGTCCTGGTCAAAAACCCGCAGTTCGCCTTCGCCAGGGTCGTGGAGGTCTTAAGGCCCCCGGTGCTCCCGCCCCCGGGGGTGCACGCGAGGGCCGAGGTCGCCGAAAAGGCCATCCTCGGCAAGGATGTCTCGGTCGGCGCCTTCTCGGTCATCGAGAGCGGGGCGATAATCGGCGATCAC
>JACRCJ010000144.1 GCA_016219075.1 Deltaproteobacteria bacterium
GACGCGTCTTGTTTCGAAAATTGGCGTCGGATGAGGTGGAGAGGCTGCTGCTTTTCTGGTCGTCGTTGTTCTGGTAGGCATATGCGACCTCGTTTTCGGTCGGGCCGAGGTCCTTATTTGCCCTGACCCTTACGTAAGTGGTAAGCGTGTCGGTCGTGTTCGTCTTGTCGTTTACCCTCTCGACAGTCAACATCGTTTTAGGAAATGGTCTGATGGTGGAGAACCAGTTCAGTCCGTAGGTCACCCTCGAGTGCCAGAATTCGTCCTGCAGCCCGGATAAGGTCTGATTGTTATATCTTCCATATAAGGTCAGCGGTATGGCTGACAAGGGAAGAAAGGTGGTTCTAAGGTTATAGTCGTAGTCATCTGTGACAAAATTCGTGGTGCCGCTCTTGTAATCGTTGTCGGAGAAGGAGGCCCCGGCGTCATAAATGATCAGGTATCTCGACAGAAGGTTGCCGCGCGTGTCAAGGCTGTAAGTCTGCTTGAAGCGGGTCTCGTCAGGAGATTTTCTTCCGTTCTCGGTGATAGTTCTCTTCTCGTACTCGAACTGGATCTTGGCGATAAGGGTCCTTATCAGGTAGGGGTCGCGTTCAAGGGCGTGACTTTTTGAAGGCAAAAAAAAGCAGACACCGATGAGCAGAGCGATAAGCGGCACCCTGGTTCTGCGGGACATCGAAAGCCGGTCCCCGACAGATGGACGAGTAGGTAGTTTGACGGAGCGCATGTTTTTATCTTTAACGGTCTGAAAACCCTGTGGTTTTAAGCCCAGTGAGGGTTCATGTTGTCGATTTCCGCAACAGCCTGAAAAGAACATGCCGGTAAGCGGCGGCAAGACTTGAGCCGCCTTTAACGGAGCATGACATCTCTATTTAGGCCACACGCAACGGAACCCTACATCGTTGAAACGGCCTTCCGGCGGCGCGGTGCTCCTGAACGCGCTCCTGACATAGACCTGCAGCGTGTAGTGCCCCATGCCTCCCCATCCGCCGCCCCGTATGACCCTGAACTTCTCCCCGTAGTCCTTGTCGTTGTAGTCGCTTCCGGGGTAAGGCTTATACCAGTCGGCGGTCCATTCCTGGGCGTTGCCGGCCATGTCGAGGACCCCATATGGGCTTTTCCCTTCGGGGAACATGCCCACCGGGGTGATCCCCTGATACTCACCCATGGTGTTTACCTTTTTGATGTCGAAGTCGTCTCCCCACGGGAACCTGCGCCCGTCGGCGCCTCTTGCCGCCTTCTCCCACTCCTGTTCGGTCGGAAGCCGTTTGTCCTTCCATTCACAGTACGCCGAGGCGTCAGCCCAGGTTACATTGACCGCCGGGTTGTCGGGACTTCCCGGATATGCGCCGTTGGCCCAGTCGGGCGGAGCCGCATGCTTTGTGGCGTCCACGAACTCCTTGTACTTCTTGTTGGCGACCTCCGTGCGGTCTATGTAGTACTCCGGCAGGGATACCTTTCTTTCCGGCCTCTCGTTGGCGTACCACGGCTTCTTGGAACCGTACTGGAGGGCCTTGGCCTCACGGTCGACTTCGTTGCTGCCCATGGTGAACTCTCCGGCGGGGATAAGCGCCATCTCCTCTGGAGGGGGGGACTTACACCCTGTCAGAAGAATGAAAGCAGTCAGAAGTAAGAAGTGCCTGGTATTTAATCTGCCCGTTAAGAGTGGCATTCGAAAAGACCTCCTGTCAAAAAAACTTTTTTATGCTCAGACCGCCTCTAAAGTGTAATAAGTGTAACTATGCCGGAAAAATATTATATGGATTCCCGCCGTCCGTTGTAACTGCATTGATAGTGTCATGGCAAGGAAAATCGTAAAATCCTTTAAATTTAAGGGGTATTGCTTGCGAATAGCGGTACCTGCGCCCGCGGTTATGGAAAAAGGCGGCTAAGACATCGAAAATACGAGTACTTATGATGCCAATGACACGGAGATATCCGTTTACTTGTCTTTTGCGCACCTGAACCCGAAGTTGTTGTTTCTCGTATAGGCGTTAAAGAATATCCTGTTATATATAGGGGCGCTTATGCCGCATTTGTAGTAGGTGCAGTCGTACCAGGATCCGCCCTTTAAGACCTTGTACTTCTCGCCGTAGTTCTCGTCAGGGTGGTTGTTGCCGGGGTAAGGCTTAAACCAGTCATCTACCCATTCCCAGGCGTTGCCTGCCATGTCGTAGACGCCGTAGGGGCTCTTTCCGTTCTCAAAACTGCCTACGGGCATGGTCTCCTCATTCCCGTACTGCGGGGTATTGCCCTTCTCCCTCTCGAACTTCACGCCCCACGGAAAAGACCTCTTGTCGGTCCCTCTGGCGGCTTTTACCCACTCTTGTTCGGTCGGAAGCCGTTTGCCCTCCCACCTGCAGAACTCCTCGGCGTCCTGCCAACTGACGAATACGACAGGGTGGTCCTCCCTGCCGGCCGGTATATTTCCGCCTATCCAGTGGTTGGGCGCGGGTTTGCCGGTTGAGTCGACGAAGGTCTTGTACCTCTTGTTCGTGACCTCGTACTTGTCCATATAAAAGGCCCGTACGTTAGCCTTGTACTCAGGCTGGCTTTTGGGCCACCAGTCGTTGGATCCCATGTAGAACTCGCCGGCCGGTATAAGGGCCATGTCGCTGTAGAGGCCCGGGTCTTTTTTGGCCTGGGGCTTCTTCTTTGCCGTCTTATTGGCGGCGAGCATCCGTTCGATCTCTACGGAGCCATAAGCCCTGTAACGGTCGTTTATCTCGATGTATTTATCGCTCAAGCCCGGTGTGTGGCACTCCGAACAGGTCTCGTCCCTTGTGTGATCGATCGAGTACCTTTTGTCGGGCGTGTGGCATGAAGTGCATTTGGGCTCGCCGGTCACCGGGTCGTACTCGTCCGGTGAGGCGTGAGCGTGATTGAAAAAAAGGAGGGCGCCGAGAAAGACCCCGGCGGATATCAGTTTTAGACAGCCCTTGGCCATTAGCTTTTTTCCTCTAATTAGGATGCTGAAAAAGTCCTTCCTGGCTTTTTCAGCAACGATTTGTCTGAATGAATTGCGGAACGCTGTTCCGCCTGGCAAGGAATCTTCCATTCTTAAAGCTCGCCTTATTCCGCCCCTTTGACGGGGCTGCAGACGGCGAGCGGCCAGTCAGCCAAATCTCACAAATTGCTTTTTAAATGTTGGTATGCCTGAGACTTCGTTTACGGCTTTGCTTGCCGTATGGTCACAGGTACTTTCTATTAACGCTAAAAAAGTCTCGCAATTGCACTCCTTTTTGGTCGTGGCTGGCAAGGAAGATCTCATTTGTATAGCTCGCCTTATCACTTCGTGAGCCGGCTTTTCCCCCAGTGGCTTTTCCATCCGTGGATTGCCCTGGGGACCCGCCCGTTGGGTGGGTCGGGCTGCTGAAAAGCAGCCTGCTGAGCTTTAACGCTTGAGGCGCCCCGCGGCGCCTCTATTTTTTTCCGGCGCCCTGTTCCTTCCGCCCTTCGACGCCAAGGTGTCTGATATAGATAAGGACATCCCATCTCTCCTGGTCCGAGAGTATCTCCTGCCACCTCGGCATGGCCATCTCTTCGCCGCCTATGGCCCTGTGCACGCCCTCGGTGATGGACTTGAAGAGCTCCGGATCGGTCTTGGACATCCTTTTGGCGTCGTTTACGAAGTCCGCCGGGTGCGGCGTTATAGCTATCCCTACGGGGCCGTCGCCGTACCCTTTCCTGCCGTGGCAGAAGTGGCAGTACCTTTCGTAGACCGCCTGGCCGTTTTTCAAGTCCCCCGTCATCTTTACGGGGGCGCCAGGCGCTGAGACGGCCGCCACGGAATCAGGGGCGGCTTCAGCGGCCTTCTTTTCGCCCCCGGAGCAGCCCCAGAAGAGCGCCGCGCCGAAGAGAAGCGCCAGGTACGGCACAGGCCCCCTCTTCGGCGCGGCCGGCGCGTGCCTGTTATTTGTGCGGTCCATAGTCATTTGTCTTGTTTTTGAGACAATAACAGATGTAAAAAAAGAGGCGTTTTTATTTTTTGACTTCCGGTTTTATGTCGTCCGCGAGATATTCGATCCTGGCGGTCGAGCGCAGCTCTTTTATCCACTCGTCCCAGAGCCTCTTGAACTCTTTGGCGCTGAGCTCGGTCTTGAGCTTCTCTTTGTTTATCTCATCGAACTTCTTTTGAACTGACGGTTTTACCCCTTCAAGCTTCAGTATATGGTAGCCGTAGATGGTCATGACAGGGTCGCTTATCTCTCCCACCTTCATCTTGGCCGCGGCATCGTCTATCTC
>JACRCJ010000145.1 GCA_016219075.1 Deltaproteobacteria bacterium
AAGCCGAAGGGGTCCTCATCGATTCGTCTATGTAGCCGGCGATGTCCTTTGCCTTGCCCTTGTACCTGGGGTCCTTGAGCCTGTCGGCGGCCGCCGAAGCGACGACATCGAGCATGGGGGCCCTTTTGACCACGGGGTTGTGGCAGAGCGTACAGGTGCCCTTCCCGTTGTATATCTTCTCTCCGAGCGCGACGAACTGTGGCATCGTCATGGCGCCAAGGTCAATGGCCTCTTCCTGCGGAGGAGGGGCCGGGGTTATCGGAGGTATGTATTCGCTCGCGAACAAGGCGTATACGCCTATGACTAAAAGGCTGAATATTATCACCCTTGTGAATGTTTTCATCTGTGTCCCCCCCTAAACGCTTTCATTTTCGTTCTTGCCGGCAAGCCTGAGAGGCTCATAAGGGATGAAATCCGGTTTGAGCTTGCTCTCGTCCACCTGCTTTTTCGAGCTTAATTGACTGAGCCAGAATATGAAGATGACTATCGCCATGAATATGACCGTCGCGATGGAGACTACATTCGCGGCGTATCCGATAGTCGGCGTAAAGGCATCGGGGGAGTTGTCCCGCATGACGGTATACACATGCCAGTGCTGCCTTATGCCAGACCTGATGAACCCCATGAGGCCCATCAGCCAGGTGAACGACACGGCGAGCAGGAAGAGTGCGTACTGGCTCCTGGCCGGCATCTTGCCCCACCGGAACGGCCCGACGTCTCCGGCGCCCTTGAGCATGAGGACATCTATCACCATGCAGCTTATGATGACTATAAGCGTGGAGGCGACCTGCGGGACGCTTGAAGCGACCTTGTAGACAGTGTTGGTGAAGTACCCGTAGTAGACGCCCAAAAAGACGATATTCAGGATAGCCGCGACGAATATCGCAAGCTGCACCGCGTTGCCGGCCGAGGCCCATCTGACCACCGGGACCTTGTTGGCCCGCCGGTACAGAAGGAAGCTCAAGAAGGTGAATAGCAGCATGATGTTGACGGCCGTGTTCTTCGCGGGCATGATCCCCAGGGGGCCCAGGTACGGGTGGTACTGTCCGCCGAGCATCTTAAGCTCCCAGGGCTTGAGTATCAGCGTATGCGGGGTGAACCAGACCAGGAAGCATACGGTTATCACGGCGGCGATGTATTTTATGTACTTCGTGTAGCGAACGGCCCCGGGGCTTCTTTCCATGCCGCACCAGAGGTAGTAGTTGGCCGACAGGAAGAGCGCGCCGATCAGGACCGCCTGCGTTATGAAGAGCCACGCGAATACGCCTCCCATGAGCGTTATACCCATCTGCTGGCTGTATGCGTATATCTCGGCCGTGAGCCAGTACCCGGCGAACGGCAGCGGAAGGAGGGCCGCTATGGCTATGAAGTTGGCGGTGTACCCCATCCAGTCGTAGTGCGCTCTTCTCTCCTCGGTCTCGGCCGTCAGGAACATGTACGCGGCGTAGGCGCCTACTATGGAGCCGCCGTACGCTATGTTGGCCACGAACCTGTGGAGGTTTATCGCGTTCCAGAGGTGGTTGTGTATGACATGCCAGACATTGCCCTGGAAGGCCCCGGCGGCGTCCACCCCGTGCGGGCTCATCGTGAAGGTGATCCACGCGTTGGCTAGGAACATGAGCATCGTGCCTACCGCGTTAAGGAGAAGGCCTATGGTCAGGTGGACCCACTTCCTGAACCCGTAATGGAGCGCGTGCCAGCCGTAATAATATATGTACAGACACGCGCTCTCGGCGAAGAAGATGAAGGCGTACGCCAGCATCGAAGCGCCGAAGAGAGATGTCATGTACTTGAACAGGTCGGGATAGAGTATGATGAGACTGAAGGTCAGAAGCCCGCCGATTATGGCCGTGACGGAGTACGCCGTCAGACTGACCTTTATGAACTCGTAGGCCATCTTGTCGTACCGCTCGTCCTTCGTGGCCATGCCTATGGCCTCGATGATGAAGACGAATATCGGGACGGCCAGGACGAAGGCCGCGAACCAGAGATGGAGCTGGGCGACTATCCAGACAAGTATCCTGCTGTTTATCCCCCTTATTTTGGGGTAGTCCTCGGCCTTGAGCTTGGGCGCCGGGGGATAGGCGGGCTTGCCCTCCTCCCCTGCCTTCATCTCGGGGGCGGCGTGGGCCGCGGGGGCCGCCGTTTCAGAGGCGTAGACGGTATTTACAGGGCTCAGGTCCGTGTCAGTGGAAGGAAGAAAGGTCAACAGGGCTGCAAAGACAGTTAAAAAAATCAGTAAAAAGTGCGTCTTTCTCTTTACCGATTTTGAGATGAAGGATAGATTCATATCTCGCTCCTCTATATTATTTCAGATACTGCCGCTTTACGCTTAACCCTTAAAAGTAAAAGAAAGACCCTGCGCGTTGAAAAGCGCCACATCGAGCAGAAGGAATATCGCCGAGCAGACAGCCAGCGCAACTACAAAAGTAACTAAAAACTTCATGGTTACCCCCTTATAATATTTATCGACAGATGACATGTTGAGTCCCGCGGCCGTTATTGATGGCCGAGGAACCAGTAGAAAAAGATTATAATGCTCACAAGGACCGCCACGAAAAGGATCGGGCCCGCTTTGCCGGAACTGTTTTCCATTGATCCACACCCCCCTTATAAGGTAGAAGTTTGTTTAAAGGCCACTCACGGTAAAATCAATCTATTGACAAATCAGCTTTTATGGATTAAGTATAAAGAATATGATCAAACTATTGAAAAACTGGAAACCCGGCCCGACAGACATTCTGATAGTCACGGGCGCGGTCGTAAACCTCCTGGTAATAGCGGCCATACTCCTCTACTATTTTTTCGGAAGGTAAGCGCCTTTTCATCTTTTCTGGGTACTTCTCTAATATCAATCCACCGTGACATTGTCAACACCTTTTTACTGTTTTTTGCCGGTCTCTGCCACGCAAATAACCCTGATTTCATAAGGGCATTGGCGTTAAGTGAAGCGCGAAACCGGCCTGCCGGAAATCAACCCTTTATTTAAGGGCTTACGGCCCGGCCGCGCGTGGGAAAATCCAATGGGCCGGGTTGTCTTGGCAAGAGCCGCGTACGATGAAGAGGATATTTTTTTGCGGGCTGCTAAAAGATGTTTACAAGGAACCGCTTGTACTGGAGCATCAGCCCGAGCACAAGAAGAAGTCCTATTATCATGAATACAAGGGATGAGACCACGGGAGGGAGCATGGAAGTCTTTGTCTTTCGGCGGCCCTGCCTTAACCTGATGTAGATGATCACGACCGCGGCTACGAGCGTGGCGGCGGCGCACATGCCGGCGGAATAGACGAAAAGAAGGGCGAGCCCCTTGAGAGAGTTGCCCGGCATGCCGGAGAAGTTGAGTATCCCGGAGAGGACCGGGGGGATGCACGGCGAGTAGGCTATGGCGAACGAGGCCCCGACAAGCGGTGAAAGTACCGCCGGGACATAGGCCTTCGCGTCGAACCTGCCGAGGACCGCAAGAAGTATCATCAGCGCGCCCACGGCGAGTATGAAGACCCCGGAGAAAAACTTAAGGCCCCTTATGACGCTGAATATCTCATGGTTTGAGGCGAAGCCAGGAGCGGACAGGACCGCGAAGATGAAGCTGAAACCCGCGGCTAGCCCCACGGCCGTTATGACCAGCGGGGCTACAGCCGAGCGGGCGCGCCCGCCGCTGCCGTCGATTAAAAAATAGACCGTAAGGAGGTAGGCGATGTAGAACGGAGAGAACTGCATGACGCACAGCTGCCAGACCGAGAAGAATACTCCTACCCCCCCGAAGAACGACCCTATCAGCCCCGGCGCCCCCGTCATCTCTTCTCCTCTACGGGCGCTTTTTTAGCGATAAGCTCGTCTATCCAGGCGTAGAGCTTATCCTTCTCCTCTATCTTGCCGTAAAACGCCCTCTGAATCTTGCCCTCCGGCGTTATGAAGAAGGTAGTGGGCGGGGCCAGCACCCCGAAACTTCCGCCTATGGCGTCGCCCTTGTCAAAGGCGGCCGGAAACGGGAAGGCCTGTCTCTTGACGAACTCCGAGAACCTGGACCTTGAGTCCTGGAAGCCCAATATCATGAACTCCACGCCCCCGGGGTTGTAGTCCTTGTACGCCTCCTTGAATACCGGGGCGCTCTCGTTGGAGCACGGGCACCACTCGGCCATGAAGGTCAGGACCAGGGGCTTGCCCTTGAAGTCCTCAAGCCTTACGGTCCTGCCGTCCGTAGCCTCCACGGAAAACGCCGGGGCGCTGCCGCCTATCTTCGCAGTCGGCTCCTTTGAGCCCTTTGAGTTGCCGCTGCACCCGGCCACGATAAGGGCCAACCCGATAAGCGCGTAAAACATCCTCTGTCTCATAGCAACCTCTGTATCTCTCCGGCCAGCTCCTCTTCGGAGATGCCGCCGGAGCGTATGTAAGTTATACGCCCGTCTTTATCCACGATGAATGTCTTTGGCAGGGCGTATATCATGTACCCGCGCGATATATCTTCGGTGTCGTCCATGCCGACGGGGTACGAGATATCGTACTTCTTTATAAAGCCCCTGACCCCTTCCTCGCTGTCCTGAACGGCCACGCCGACGAACTCCACGCCCCTTGCCTTGAAGTAGACATAGAGTTTTTCAAGGGCCGGGGCCTCGTACCTGCACGGGCCGCACCATGAGGCGAAAAAGTTGATGACAAAGGGCTTGCCGGCAAGAGCGCGGGTGTCGAACTCGCCGCCGGAGACCGTCTTGAACTTGAAGTGCTGAACAGGGTCTCCCTCGTTCGGCATCATTTCCCTCACGCCCGGCTCCTTCTTCTCTTCAGAGGACTTCGAACACCCTGCGGGCCCGAAGACCGTGAAGACGAGGAGCATGACGCCGAGGAGACCGAGGAACCCAATCCTTTTTTTCAAATGGATCATCTTTCGCCCCTTAATGACGGTATGGGAAGGTCCCACCTGAAGACCCGTTCTTTCTGCCCAGGCAGGTCCTTGAGAGCTATCTCCATGAAGCCGCTCCCGGCGTCAGACCCCTTTTCAAACCTCAACACCCCCTCAAGGTGGTGCTTGTCGCCGCTTTCGTAGACCACGCGCCAGTCAACGGGGCTGTGCACGGTTCCGTCGGCGCCCTTGAGGGTGACGAGCTTTTCAAGCTCCCACGGCTCCAACTGTCCCTGGTGGGTGTTGAGATAGACCATGAAGACGAGGTACTTGCCCGCCTCGTACTCCCTGCCCTGAAGGATCCCGCCCATGATGTCGAAGTACTCTACGGGCGAATATATTATGTCGACATAGAGGTCGCTTTCGCCGAAATCGCTCTTCCAGAGGTGGCGCTTGAGGAACCTGTTCGCCTCGGGAGAGAGTATCGTGGGGACATTGCTGCCGAGGTTCTTCTCGAGGTACCTGACTATCTCGTCCTCTTCCCTCCGGTTTATGGACGCGCCGTTTTTAGTGCGCATCCTCTCCACTATCGTCCTCCACTCCCTTGAGGTGTGCCGGGTGTTCTCTACAGCCTCCGCGCCGTGGCAGACGGCCACGCAGCTCCATTTGTAAAGCGTCTTCCTCCCGTTCTCGTCAAGCTCCGCAAGGCCATACTTGAAGGCCTTGAGCTCGATGTAGGTCGCTACGAACTCGGTCCTCGAAAGCGGAGCGGTCCGTACCAGGAGCATGAACGCCGCGAACGCGAAAAAAAGGAGTATCCCGGCGGTCAGGAGGATGGCGGCTATGATCCTTTTCAACCCCTCTTCTCCCCGCCCTTTTTCTTAGAGAACCTCCGCACCAGAAGGAATACTCCGAAAAAGAGCGCAAGGAGCCAGACAGCCGCACCGCCTGCGAGCAGCACCCACTCCCCGGTGTCAAACCCTCTGGTGTACTGGTAGAACTTGCCCCTTATCCTCTTCGCCGGGGTTATCCTGCACGCGTCCCCGTACTTCGCTATGAACGCCCCGACTATCTCTTCCTTGGTCTTTCCGGCCTTTATCTGCTCGCCGATCTGGTCTTTCCACTCAAGTCCGCAGCTCATGTTGCAGTCTTCAAGCACCAGGGGGCAGTCGCACGGGCACTCAAGCTCACTTGCCACCTCCTGCACGGTGACAGATAAAGAGACTGCCGGGAGCAAAAGCACGAACACGCCAAAAAACGCCGCGATCACGGCGCTCAGTATCAACCCTCTCATCTTCAATCCTTACCGCCTCTGGACTTCACCACAAAAAACAAGAGCGCTATCAAAAGCGCCGCCCCGGCTATTACGGCCATGTAGACATAGGTCAAAAACCCGCCCTGCTCCCTGTAGGACGCCCTTGAGGCCGTGTCCTGGCCTGACATCGGGCTGAACTTGATATCCATGGAGGGCCTGTTGTCCTTCTTTACATACTCCAGCTCTATGGCTATCAGAGCGCCCTTCTCCACATTCTCAAAGACCTTTTCATAGTGGTTGAGGCCCTTCTTCTCGGAGACCTCAAACCCCTCGGGGCTTATTATCCTGAACTCCTCGGCCCTCAGGGGGCTTTCGATATCGACCTCGAGCCTGTCGACCCTGTGGCTTGTCCTTATCGACTGCTTGAGGGTCCTCCTGTCGGCGCCGGGGGTAAACGGGTCCGTGTGGAAGCTTAAGTAGAAGTTCGGGTAAGGGAGCTTGAGGCTGACTTCGTCCGCGGTGGGGTCTATCTTTTTGACCTTGTAGAGCTGGCAGAAGTGCGTCCCCCTGGGAGACAGACTGCACGCGTCGCTTATTACCGAGCCGGACGGGATATGGAAGCTTGTCTCGTTGGGGAAGGCCTCGTTGTCTTTAAACCTGCCGTCGTATATGAAGAGGACCCCCGTGGAGTCGTGTTCCGGCCATACGGCGACCCTCATCCTTCCGATCTCAAGTACCTTGCCAGAGGAGCGTGCCGCCGCGCATGATAGAAATAAGACGGCTAAAAGAACGGTTAAAAAAACGGTGACCCTCCTTTTCTTCATATAATATTATTTTACTCCATATTTAAGCGCGATTACAAGCCTAAAAACCATGCCAGCGGCCCCGGTCGACGCCCCGCCTTATCTACCTCTACTGATTGAAGTTTTTTACATGCCCGCGGTCCGGGAAGCGGTCTTCAGGGGACTTCGGCTTTTTTTGGGGGAAACGGCCCCGGTATGGCAGGCCCGTCACCGGTCCGGAGTGAATATCTACTTTTCGTGAGGATTCTTTACGATCGAAAAGACCGTAGAGGCGCCGCTCTTTACCGCCTTCAGAAGATAGGCCGATCTCCGTGCCTCTTTGTCAGGGCCCATGTCGATAGTCCCGGAGACGCCCTTGAAGCCTTTTATGTTGACGATAGCCTCTTTCAGGGCCTCAGGGTTTGTGGACCCGCTCTTCCTGAGGGCCGCCGCAAGAATCATATATGTGTCGTATGCCTCGGCGGAAAAGACGTCCGGCTTATGGCCGTAGCGTTTGGCGTAAGAGCTGATAAAGTTTTTTGTCGCCGGGTCGGGGTCATCGGTTGAGAAGCTTGAGTATACGAGAGAGCCTGCTACAAGGTCCCCGTCCTTCAAAAACTCTTCGTTATGGAGCTCCTCGCCCCCGAGCAGCGGTAGCGAGATGCCGGCCTTTTTGGCCTCCTTCGCGAACCCTACCGCCATCCGCGGCCCACCCGCGAATATCACGCCGTCAACGGGCATGTGCTTCTTAAGGTCGCCTACCGCGCCTGCGATGTCGTCTTCGGTAAATATGCTCCCCTGCCCTTTTACGGAACCGCCTTTTTTCTCAACACCCCTCCTGAAGGCGGCCCCGACGTTGAGGGCCTCGTCCTCCATGACGGTGACGAAGAAGAAGGTCTTCAGGCCCTCCGTCTTGACGGAGTACTCGAGGAGTTCCTCGGCGGCCTTCTCCAGGGGAAGGCTGACGCGGAAGACGAACGGGCCGGAGCTCCCGATGTGCCTTCTGGTGCCGGCGGAAATGAATATCGTCCTGGATTCGTTTGAGATGTAGACGGGTGTAAGGGTGGCCCAGCCTGTGGGGGCGCCGATGATGGCGGCGACATTTTCGGAGATAAGCCTGTTGAGGGCCTCTTTCGTGGCCGAGCTGTCCTCCCTGGTGTCGATGGGTATCAGTTCAATGGGGACTCCGTTGACGCCCCCGGACCCGTTGATCTCCTCGGCGGCCATCTTCGCGCCTTCGAAGGTCATGCGGCCGATCTCGGCCCCCTCGCCGGTCTCAGGGCCGATGAGGCCGACCTTGAGCGGCCTCTCCTCCGAGGGCTCCGCGGGCGCCGGGCGCTCAAAGTCCTGCGACCTGTTCTCTATCCTCCCGGCGAAGTCCTGGAAGGCCTTTTGTCCCGCCTCCTTCTCCTCTTTCTTCGAACAGCCAGGCAGGGCCGCAAGGAAAAGTACGGCCAAAAGACACAACGACTTAGCCTTTAGTCCCCTCATTTTTCTCCTCCAGATCTCCGATCGATCTCGGGATGGAGTCAACTATGTCCTCCTCGAGGAGAAAGACATTTTTGGCTTCTCCGTTAACGGCGTAATACCCCCTTCTCTCCTTGTCCCTGCCGCCTATGTAAGTGGAGTGCTTGACGCCCTTTTCGTCCACGAAGAGCAACCGGACCCTCGGGGTCTTCAGCCCGTAGAGGCCCAAGTCCAACGGGTCCTCGTCAATGAAGGCCTTGATGCCGGTCTTTTTGAACTTTACCAGCACCTCCATCAGCCGTAGGAAATCGGTCCTGCCGTCAGGCAGCCCCAGGGTGTTCCACTTCCCCTCGGAGGTCTGCTCGACCACTACGCGGTTGCCGTCCGTCCACTTGATGTCGAGCTTCCTGATCCGGGTCGGCTCAAAGGCAAGTATGGTCTTGTCGCGCATGTCGTAGGCCGCCTTGTCGGCGTCGGTCTTTATGTCGGTATTGATCCTGATGATGCGGGGCTCGTTTTTTATGGCCGCAAACGAGATGTTGTGCGTGGGGCCGGTGTCTCCGAAGACGATGGTCCTGGACTCACCGCTTGCGGGTATCAGCTCCACGGAGAGGTCCGGGTCGAAAAGTCCCATCTCCTTGAACTTCTCCTCGGGGGCCTTCTCGAAGAGGACTCCGTCGAGCTTGGCCGAGACAAGCTTATCGAGGTACTCGTCCACTTCCTTTGCGTCTCCTGGCGCGTTCACGGGGGATGTCACCAGCCAGACCTCCCCCTCCCTCTTCACGCTTACGGGCTGGGCGCCCTTTTTAGTAATGGTAAACCCCATGATGTCGGAGGGAGAGAAGGCGAAGAGCCTCTTTTGGATTTCGGTAGCGGCCTTTTTCTCTTCCGACTTCCTGTCTATGAGATAAAAAAGACCTCCGAGCACGGCAAGCATCAAAACCCAGAAGACGGTCTTTTTGAACAATCTCACTTTCCGCTTCTCCTCTTCAAGAAGAAACCTATGCCGGCAATCGCGATGAGAGACGGCGGTATGACCACCCCGAACCAGAAGACGAACCTGCCCTGGGCCGTGGTAAGGATTATCGGGGTAAGCCCGGCGGGTTTATTCCTTATCGATATGAGGTCGGCCTCTTCGGCGAGCCACGATACCGTATTGAGGAAAAAGTCCCTGTTGCCGGCGAGGTTTATGTTAGTGTTGTTGACGAAGTCCGAGTCGCCGATGACGGCGACCTTGGAGTAGACCTTTCTTTCGCCCCCGGCCTGGGTCTCTTTGCCCGCCCGCGCCTCAAAGGCGCCGACGGCCACTATGCCCACGGGGCCGCGCCTGTCACGGCCGTCCGTGAACTCGGCCTTGCCGTCCTCAAGCGCCTTCCTGTCGGTCTCGGCCCAGCTGCCGTTCCCTGAGCTTGCGAGCATGTAGGCGCCCCTGGCCGGGTCTCTCTCAAGAGTGACGCTCCTTGCGAGAGGGAAGAAAGTCATGAGAGAGAAGTTCTCGGTGACCGGGTGCTCTTTTTCGTACGCGGTCACGACCGGCACGAGGTAGTTCGCGCCGAAGACCTTGGAGAGGGTGTCGACGATGATGTCGTTGCCGACCTGGAAGCCGTAAGCGCCGAGGTATTTGGCAAGCTCCGGAACTGTATAGGGGTCGAGCATGAAAAGGACGCTTCCACCCCTTTCGATATAGTCGGTGATCTTTTTAAGCTCCTCCGGGAGGAGGTCCTTTTTCGGGCCGCTTACCACAAGGACCGCAGAGTCGGAGGGGACGGAGTCCTTCTCGATGAGGAAGAGCTCCTTTACGGCAAGGTTCTCCTTCTCTATCGAGTCCTTGACGGCCTTGTAGCCGTCCTTCTGGTCGCTTAAGACCCCGTTCTCGCCGTGCCCCTTGAGGAAGTATATGGTCTTGATCTCGTCCCTCGTGACCTTTAGGACCGCGTTCGTGAGCTTCTCCTCGGACTCGTAAGAGACGGTCTCCTGCCTTGTGCCGCTCTTGACGAGCGTAGTCCTGTAGGAGGTCACGCCGTGTTTTTCGGCCTCACCCGGTTTCCTGTCCGGGTCCACGAACCAGTAGGTGAAGTGCGGGGTAAAAGATGCGTAGCTCTGGAGTATGTCCTCCATGGCCTGTCTCGTCCTCTCGTCGGACCTGTAGAAGGAGATGACCTCGATGTCTTTTTTAAGCCCCTTGAGTATCTTCTGAGTCTGGGCCGAGAGCGTATAGCGCCGGGTGGCCGTGAGGTCCACCCGTGTCTTGTACTTTATCGACATCAGAGCGACCATGACGAGTATCCCTATAAAGACAGCCGCCATGATGGCGGCGTTGGCCCCGTACTTGACGGACCTGCCTGAAAAGACGCTCTTTATCTCCGAGAAGTTTACATACAGGAAGAGTATGGATAGGAGCACCCCGGCCCAGATCACGGCCGCAACAGGGGTCGTCATCTCCCACTGTACCGCGTAGATTACGCCGCCGACGGCAAGAAGCAGGATGCCAAGAAGCCCGAGATATGATACGTACTGTTTCACTTTCCGCCTTTTCCCGATTATGATATTTAAAAGTTCAGCCTCAAACCCTCACTCCGCCCCCCCGCTCATAACCTCCGGACTGGAAAGCTTTTAAACGGGCCGGAAGGGAACCGATACCGCCTGAGCTACCCTCTCCACCTCTTGGACTCAAGCATCCTCAAGGTCAGGAAGAGGAAGAGGATGTTAAGCATCAGGTAGTATACGATATCCTCGGTGTCAATTACGCCCTTGGCGAAGGCCTCGAGGTGGTGGGTGATGGATATGTAGTTGATGAAGCTCGCAAGCGACGGCCCCACGAAGGCTGCCGACATATTAAGCATCCAGAAGAGGAATAGCACGCCGAATGAGATGGTGGCCGCCACTATCTGGTTCTCGGTAAGGGACGAGGCGAATATGCCGAAAGATATGAAAGAGGCGCCAAGGAGCACCAGACCGATGTACCCGGTTATTACGGGGCCGAGCTCAGGATCGCCGAAGAACATCACTATGACGGGGAATATGACCGAGAGACCGAGCATGACCACCAGGACCCCGAGACACGCGAAGAACTTCCCGAGGAGCACCTCGACATCCGTTACCGGGTATGTAAGGAGCAGCTCGATCGTGCCGGATTTCTTCTCCTCGGCGAAGAGCCTCATCGTAAGGAGCGGCATCATGATGAGCATTATCATGCTGATGATGCCGAAGAGCGGCCTTATGACGCTCTCCGTGACATTCAAGAGGTTCTCCTGCTTGGCTATCGCGGGGTCCACTGTGGCCTGGAAGCTCAATGTGGAAAAATAGGCGAACAGACCGTAGAAGAGATACCCTGTGATGATCATGAACATGGCCAGAAGAACATAGGCCACGGGTGAGGCGAAGTAGCTCTTAAGCTCTTTTTTAAATACCAGTAGAATATTCCTCATTTGATGTTCCCAAAACCCCTGACGCTTTATTTCTTTAATATGCCTGCAAAAAGCTGAAAAACAGTCTCTGAGGGACTTTTTAATAAACCGCCCCGCCGCTTTTCTCGGGGTATTCGAAGGAAATATAGTTAGTCAGCCTACGCGGCAAGCCGCGCTTAATTCAACCCAGACAGGGGATTAAAAATTCCCCTCGGAAGACTTTTTTACACAACCTGAGCGTGTCGTTCCCTTGCGGCCATTTTTACGAACGCGAACCGGCCAACTGCCGCGATAGCCGGTATTTCTTCGACACCTGCCCGGGTCACTCTCTGGTGACGAGCTTTACAAACACATCCTCAAGGGACATCTCAACTGACTTCATCTCAAGGAGCTTCCACCCTTTTCCGACGACCGCCACGGGTATCTCGGCCCTTGAGTCCCTGCCCTTGTCGAAATCGACCCTGTACTCAGGGACTCCGTCGGACTTAAGGACCTCGACGGACTTGACGCCGCTTATCCTCTTTATCGCCCCGGAGACATCTGCCGAAGGCCCGTCGACCTTGAGGGTCACCCTCTTTGATCCCTGGAGGCTGTCGGTCAGGTTTTTGGTGGAGTCCACGGCGACGAGCCTGCCGTCGTTGATGATGACGACCTTGTTGCAGACCATGCTGACCTCCGGGAGTATGTGCGTGCAGAGTATCACGGTCCTTCTGCCGGAGAGGTCCTTTATGAGCTTTCTTATGTCGATTATCTGCTTGGGGTCGAGGCCTATCGTCGGCTCATCGAGGATCAGCACTTCGGGGTCGTTCACGAGCGCCTGCGCCAGACCGAGTCTCTGGCGGTAACCTTTGCTCATCTCCCTGACGAGCTTCCTTTTCATGTGGGTGATGCCGACCTCGTCCATCACCTTGTCGACACGGACCTT
The DNA here is from genome assembly GCA_016219075.1 of Deltaproteobacteria bacterium. Lineage (GTDB taxonomy): Bacteria > Desulfobacterota > GWC2-55-46 > GWC2-55-46 > GWC2-55-46 > JACRCH01. Next base: position 12,674 of record JACRCJ010000145.1, read on the forward strand.
GAGTTCCTTCGCCGGGACGCCCTTGAGTCCGGCGGCGTACTTCAGGTAATCCTCGGCGACCATATCCATGTAGATGGGCACGTTCTCCGGAAGGTAGCCGAGCCTTTTTCTTACCTCCATCGCGTCTTCGAAGACATCGAAACCTGCCACCCTGGCCTTTCCGCCGGTGGCCGGGAAAAAACAGGTGAGTATCCTCATGGTAGTGGTCTTGCCGGCGCCGTTGGGCCCTAAAAACCCGAGTATCTCGCCCTTCTCGACGGTAAACGAAATACCCTTCAATGCCTGAAAGTTGCCGTAAAATTTGGTAAGACCTTCTACTTCTATCATTCCGTTCCGTTTCTCCGGGTTCCTTTTCCGATGTCAAAAAGAT
>JACRCJ010000129.1 GCA_016219075.1 Deltaproteobacteria bacterium
CCCGGGCGTGTCGGCGAGTGAAAAGAGCCTTACCGAGGCCTCCCGGGTTGTGGCGTCCTTGGTACGGAGGCTCAGGACGCACGATACCAGCACCCTGAACGGGGACTTCTTAAGCTCTTTTGAGACCACGGTGACATAGGGCGTGGTAAACCTTGCGGCCTCTTCCTTGAGTATCTTTATGACCTTGGGGATGTCTTTGGGGTCCATACGGGGATGATACTACGCCGGGGGCGGGAATTCAAAGGGAAGATGGGTGGAAAAGACTGAACTTTTTCTCCAGACAAAAAAACTCCCTTGTTGGGATTTGAGAAAGGGGAAGGTGAAAAATTAATTCGAGCACTTTTAGCGGGTTCAGGGTTGAACCCTGAACCCGCTAAAGATTTTCGAGTCTTGTCTTTCCAAACCCCAGCGGGGCGTAGGGTGAGGGTACTGGCGTACGGCGGGTTTGAAGGCGCAACGGTTTACGGTAGGGGCCGTTTGCGGCAATCGGTCAGTTTTAGGAATTGCCGACCGCACGGTCCTGGCGTACGGCGAATTAAAAGCCGACCGTACACCCGCCAACGAGCCTGTGCCAGATTGATTCATCGAAAATTGCCCACCGCACGGTGTGCGCGAGCGGGGAGGAATCAAGCGCAGCGGTTAAGCGGGCGAAGCGCACGGGGAGGAGAGGCGGAAAGCGGCCAGAACCCTACCCCCAAGAAACGCACGGCAGTGCGTAAAAAACTCTCAACTGAAAAAAACGAATATCCAACAGTCAATCTTTACTGGCGGGTTCAATCTTGCAGATTGAACCCGAATAATTCGCGGTTGCTATACGGAATTCAGGGTTCAGGGTAAAACCCTGAACCCGCTTAAGGATTGTCTTTCGTATTGCTTTTACAGAACACCAGGTCCATTGCGCAGCCGAGCCTAAAGGACAGCGAGAGCAAGCCTCTGTATTTATTGCGCGCGAGCTTGCAAGCGACAAGCAATAGCCCCGAAGCGCGCGCCAGCGCGCAAAAATGCCTTTTTGTATTGCGTGGGAAGCTACCGGGTATTAGACCCTATGAGAGAATAAAAAAAGAGCGGGGGCGGCCACCGGCCGCCCCCGCTCTTGAAAAAATCCGTCCCTTGCGGGCCAGACTTCTTACATCATGTCCATTCCACCCATGCCGCCCATTCCACCCATGCCGCCCATACCGGGCATTCCGCCGCCCTTTTCTTCCTTCGGCTTCTCCGCGATCATGCACTCCGTGGTGAGCATGAGCGAAGAGATGGACGAGGCGTTCTGGAGCGCTATCCTTGAGACCTTGGTCGGGTCGATGACGCCGGCCTTCACGAGGTCTTCGTAGATTTCCGTTGCGGCGTTGAAACCGAACGCGCCCTTTCCGTTCTTTACCTTCTCTATGACTATCGAGCCCTCAAGCCCCGCGTTGGCGGCTATCTGGCGAAGAGGTTCCTCGAGCGCCCTTCTGACGAGCTTTACGCCGAACTGCTGGTCGCCTTCGAGCTGAAGAGCCTCGATCGCGGTGAATGTCCTCAGGTAGGCGACTCCGCCTCCGGGGACGACCCCTTCCTCAACGGCGGCCCTTGTGGCGTGCAGCGCGTCCTCGACCCTTGCCTTCTTCTCCTTCATCTCGGTCTCGGTGGCGGCTCCGACGTTTATGACGGCCACGCCTCCGGCGAGCTTGGCGAGCCTCTCCTGGAGCTTCTCCCTGTCATAGTCGGAGGTCGTCTCCTCTATCTGCGCCCTGATCTGCTTTACCCTGGCTTCGATGTCGTCCTTCTTTCCGGCGCCGTCGATCACGGTGGTGTTTTCCTTGTCGATCACGATCCTCTTGGCCCTTCCGAGGTCCTTTATGTCAACCGACTCGAGCTTTATGCCGAGCTCCTCGGCTATGAGCTTGCCGCCGGTGAGGACGGCGATATCGTCGAGCATCGCCTTTCTCCTGTCGCCGAATCCCGGGGCCTTTACGGCCACGGCCTGGAGCGTCCCGCGGAGCTTGTTGACGACGAGAGTGGCCAGGGCCTCGCCCTCGATGTCTTCGGCTATTATAAGAAGGGGCCTGCCCATCTTCGCTATCTTTTCGAGTATCGGGAGGAGGTCCCTCATGTTCGAGATCTTCTTTTCGTTGATGAGCACAAAGGCGTCCTCAAGGATGCACTCCATCCTCTCGGCGTCGGTGACGAAGTACGGCGAGAGATAGCCCCTGTCGAACTGCATGCCCTCGACGACATCGAGCTGCGTTTCCATGCCCTTCGCCTCTTCGACGGTGATGACGCCCTCTTTTCCGACCTTGGCCATCGCCTCGGCGATTATCTCGCCGATGGTGGTGTCTCCGTTGGCGGAGATGGTGCCGACCTGCGCGATCTCCTTCTGCTCCTTTACGGGCTTGGAGAGCTTCTTAAGGGAGCCTATGGCGGCCTCAACGGCCTTCTCTATGCCCCTCTTGAGCTCCATCGGGTTGTGGCCCGCGGCTACAAGCTTGCTGCCTTCCCTGAAGATGGCCTGCGCAAGGACGGTGGCCGTCGTGGTGCCGTCTCCGGCGATGTCGGAGGTCTTGCTGGCGACCTCCTTCACCATCTGCGCGCCCATGTTCTCGAACTTGTTGTCAAGCTCGATCTCCTTGGCCACGGTCACTCCGTCCTTGGTGATTATCGGCGAGCCGAAGCTCTTTTCGATGACCACATTTCTTCCCCTCGGCCCCAGGGTCACCTTTACCGCGTCAGCAAGCGTGTTGACGCCCTTTAATATGGCGCTCCTCGCGCCATGACTGAAAATCAATTCTTTGGATGCCATTGGCAATACCTCCTAAAATGTTGTTGTCTCTGTGATTTTTTTTAAAGACTGAAAACCGTCAGGGCTTTTGCCGAGAGAGGGTCTGTTATCTTTATTACTTCTCGATTATTCCGAGTATGTCCTCTTCCCTCATGATGAGGTGCTCTTCGCCTTCGATCTTCACCTCGGTGCCGGCGTACTTGCTGAATAGGATCCTGTCGCCCGCCTTTACGTCAAGGGGCGTGAGCTTTCCGTCCTCTCTTTTGCCGGGCCCTACTGCGATGACCTTGCCCTCGGCCGGGGCTTCCTTGGCCGAATCCGGGATTATGATCCCTCCCTTTGTCTTCTCCTCCTCGGCAACCCTTTTCACAATGACGCGGTCATGAAGCGGTTTAATCTTCATACTTAACCTTCCTCCTCTGTAATTTGTAAGTTTGATTGTAAAACAGGATGTTGTGTACTAAATATATGGCCCGTTACCCGGTTTGTCAAGATTTTTTTAGCACTCTCTTCATGCGAGTGCTAAAGTCCCTGAAATAATTGACTTTTAAAATTCTCCGCCAGAAATGACGGAGAATTTTGATGGTAATGAAGAATCATTTATATTTGCCACTCCTTGACCCGCCGCTAAAGCTACGGGATTGCGGAGTGGCACACCCATTCAAAATTTTTTAACCTGCGCCAGCCCCTTCGTCCCTGCTTTTTCGGCCCTACCCGGAGAGGCTCCGTCAAAAAATTTTATTTGCAAAAAAACACGAAAAAAGTATAATTAATATAACTAATGTAACCTGCGTCATGGCACGAACCAAGGGTTTACGGTAAAATGGTTGCAGGGAATAAGCCATCGGGCTTAAAACCCCGGGGTTTTCAGAACGTTAAAAATATGAAAAAGGTTCAAGGGAGAGTACGGACCGGTCGATATAAATAACAGGACGCCCGGCACCACCTGTAAAGAGAGGACTTCGCCATGCTCACGGAACTGAAACCCATAGAGCATTTCAAGGAGCTTGTGGCCACGGCCATAAGGGCCCAGAAGGTCAAGACCAACGAGCTTGCCGAGCACTACCTCTCTACCCTTCTCGCAAGCTTCGTCTTCTCGGAGAACCTCACGGCCGAGCCGCTCGCCGTCACCTACATAAAGGCGTTGAACGCCGAAAAGATGATCCAGCTGAGGCTCATGAAGCAGCTCGGCGACATCGCGCTCTTCACATCGGGGTTCTTCTCGGACAGCCTCAAAAGAAAGATCCTCGATGTGGACTACTATATACTCATGGGCACGGCCTCCTACGGGTGGCTCGCGCTCATGCACGGCGAAGAAAAGAGGTCTGATTCGTTCAACACCCTTTTTTCGGAGCTTTCCGGAAAGTTCACGGCCTTTGTCGATGTATTGACCGAGGTGAGCGAAAAAAGCCGCCTGACATCGTCAAAGGATGTGCTCAGGGTCTATGAGCGGTGGCTGAGGACAAAGAGCAAACAGGCCGAGAGGTTGCTCCGGGGACTCGGTATAGACCCCTTGACAGTTTCGACAAAGCCGATACACTAATTGATTATCCCCTCCATTGACGGGAGCGGATGTAAAGCGGGGAAAGATCGACACCCCCACCCCACCCTCCCCCATCAATGGGGAGGGGATAAAAAAACGCCGGTTGTCAGAAAATCGCCGGCGAATCAAACATGAATAACATAACGCACGGCTTTCCTCCGAAGGCGGTGTCCCGAATAGCGCCCGGGCCCGCCTTTCCTTTATTTCAAGGGAGGGAGTTTGCAGATACCGTCTTGCGGGTTCAGGGTTGTACCCTGAACCCTGATATTCGTAAAGATTTCAAACCTTCGAAAAAGAATTAACCCGGCTTTCTACAAAAGGGCTTTTTGCGCACTGCCGTGCGCATCGGGGCTATTGCTCGGCTCGCTGTCAAGCTCGCTCTC
>JACRCJ010000143.1 GCA_016219075.1 Deltaproteobacteria bacterium
GGGGTAAGCAACATCTCGTTCGGGCTCCCGGCAAGAGAGGTCATAAACTCGACCTTCCTCACGATGGCGCTTGCGGCAGGGCTCGACTGCGCGATAATAAACCCGAACAACAGGGCGATGATGGATGCGTACCACGCCTCGCTTGTCCTCCTCAATAAGGACCTGAGGGCCGAGAGGTACATAAAGAGGCACCAGGCTATGGCCGTCCCCGAGACCGCGGCAGCGTCGGGAAAGCCGGAGGAGAAGAAGGTCCTCGGCACCGGGGACAAGCTCAGGAAGGCGATAATCGAAGGCGACGAGGAGAACATAGTGGCCCTCGTCGAAGCGGCCCTCGGCGAGGGTTGGGACCCGATAAGGATAAGTAACGAGGGGCTGGTTCCCGGCCTCGAAGAGGTCGGCAGGCTATTTGCCTGCAACACCTACTACCTCCCGCAGGTAATGCTCTCGGCGGATACGATGAAAAAGGCGTTCTCAAGGCTTAAGACCGAGCTCAAGGGCAAGACCGGCCCCACTCTCGGCAAAGTGCTCCTTGCAACGGTAGAGGGCGACATACACGACATCGGGAAAAACATCGTCGCCACCCTCCTTGAAAACCACGGCTTCGAGGTCATCGACCTCGGTAAAAACGTGCCCGCCGACAGGATAATCGACGAGGCGGTAAAGAACAATGTTGATATCGTCGGGCTCTCGGCCCTCATGACCACAACCGTGATGGAGATGGACAAGGTCATAAAGAGGCTCAGGGAAAAGGGCGTGAAGGTAATGACCATAGTCGGAGGGGCCGTTGTCACAAAGGAGTTCACCGACAAGATCGGCGCCGATGAGTACGGCGGAGACGCCCTGTCGGCCATCGAGAAGATGAAGAGGATGGTCAAGGAGCGCGCCTGAAAGAAGCGCGGAGCGAGGCCTGCAGGCGGGTCCGGCCTCTGGCCGGACCCGCCTGTTTTTTACGGACAGACCGGAAAAGGACTATGGAGCATATCGTAGAGATAACCGCCCTTGCCTTCGGGGGTAACGGGATCGGCCGTATCGACGGCAAGGTCGTCTTTGTGCCGTTCACCGCCCCCGGCGACCGCGTGCGTTTGAGGCTCACACTTGAGAAGAAGGGGTTCTCGGAAGGTGTCGCCACGGAGCTTCTGGCCCCGTCGCCGTTAAGGACCGAACCTCTTTGTCCGGTCTTCGGCAGGTGCGGGGGGTGCGCCTGGCAGCACATAGCGTACCCGGCGCAGGTCGAGTGGAAAGAGCGGATATTCGTGGAGACATTAAAAAGGATCGGCAAGGTATCTCCGGCGCGCTACGACCCGCCGGAGGCGTCTCCGCTGCCGTACAACTACCGGTCGAGGGTGGGGTTCAAGATAGAGGGCGGCAGGTGGGGGTTTTTTGAGCCGAAGAGCCACAGGGTCGTTGACATAGAGAGCTGTCCGATAGCCGACCCGGTCATCAACAACGCCTTCAGGGAGATAAAAGGGGCGCTTGCCGGGGGAAAGACCGGCCTCTACGCGCTCGACATCGGTGTGAGCGAAAAAGAGGGCCACGCGGTTGCGTCTTTCCATGTCTCCGAAGATACCGGTTTTGACTGGAAAGGGGCGCTTGCCGGGGCCTCTCTCAAGGGCTTTGAGGTGAGGCTGAGCCCTTTAAAAAAGGGTAAAGGTAAGAGGATTCTTGCCGAACTGGATACAAGGCTCGTTTACGGGGCCGGAGGGGTGGAGTTTTCAGCCGGTATCGGTGTCTTCTCACAGGTCAACCGCTCGCAGAATAGAAGACTCGTCGAAAGGGTCGTCGAGTACGCGGGGCTTGCCGGCACGGAGACGGTAGTCGATCTCTTCTCAGGTGTCGGCAACATGACACTTCCTCTGGCGCGTCTCGCGAAAAAGGCGATAGGGATCGAATCGAGCGCGGAGGCGGTGAGGGAGGCGAAAGAGAACGCCCGGAGCAATTCGGTCTCAAACGCGGTCTTCATCAGGGAGGAGGCCGGGGTCTGGGTGAACGGCGGATTCAAAACGCTTGAAAAAGAAGGCCCGCTTGTGGTAATATTAGACCCGCCGAGGAGCGGAGAGATAGACGCTTCGGGGGCCCTGGGCTCGCTCAGACCCGAAAAGATAGTCTACGTGTCGTGCAGCCCTCCGACCCTCGCCAGGGATCTTTCACTGCTCACCGGAAGCGGTTACAGCGTCTTCAGGGCCGGCCTTTTCGACATGTTCCCCCAGACATATCACATTGAAAGCATTGTTGGGCTGGAGTTAAACCAGTAACACGGCTTATTTTACGGTAGGGAGACCGGCGGTAAAGCAACCGGGTCTTCCGGGTTTTTTATTTTTTAACGTTCTTAAAACCCCTGGGCTTCAATCCCGGGGAGGGTTCATTGAGGAGAGGCTATGCACGAACTTCCGATAGTAAAACAGCTCAAGGAAGAGCTGCAAAAGGTCGAAAAGGAATTAAGGATAGATGTGCCCAAGGAATTAAGGAAGGCCGCCGCGCACGGAGACCTCCGCGAGAACGCCGAGTACGAGGCCGCCAAACAGAGGCAGTCTTTTCTGCAGGCCCGCAGTGCGCACCTTTCGGCGAGGATAAATACGCTATCGTCTCTTAAACTCGAGCTCATCCCCAGGGACGCCGTGGGTTTCGGCTCCAGGGTGCACCTTGAGGACCAGAACACGGGAGGCACGGTCGTCTACGAGATAGTGACCCCCGAGGAGGTAGACCCGAGGAACGGCAAGATTTCGGTAAACTCGCCGATAGGCAAGGCGCTTCTCAACAAGGCCGCCGGAGACGACATAACCATATCTCTGCCTACGGGAGTCAAGGAGTACGCCGTCACTGAGCTTTATACGCTTCACGATCTTTTCTTCAGAAAACCGGACAGGTAAACGGCCCTTCAACGGCCGTTAAAAAGGCGGTCCAACCCTAAAAAAGAGGTACGCATTGTACGGTCTGATCATCCTTACAGCGGTAGTCGCGCTCATAGTCATCTGGGCGATAGTAGCGTACAACGGACTGGTGAGCTTGAAAAACCAGGTCGAGAACGGCTGGCGCCAGATAGATGTGCAGCTCAAAAGGCGCTACGACCTTATCCCCAACCTCGTAAGCACGGTAAAGGGCGCGATGGAGTTCGAGAAGGAGACCCTGACCCGCGTCATAGAGGCCCGGGGCAAGGCCATGGGCGCAACAGGGGTGAAGGAGAAGGGTATTGCCGAGAACATGCTCACCGAAGCGCTCGGCAGGCTCTTCATGCTCGTGGAGAACTACCCCGACCTGAAGTCCAACAAGAACATCCTCCATCTCCAGGAAGAGCTCACATCCACGGAAAACCGCATTGGGTTCGCGCGCCAGTTCTACAACGACATCGTAGCGCAGTTCAACACAAGACAATCGGTCTTCCCTTCCCTGATAATAGCCTCAGTCTTCGGCTTCGAGAAGAGCGAGTACTTCCAGGCCGACGAAAAGTCCAGAGAGACCCCCAGGGTGGACCTGAGCATGAAATGAACCCCTCACCGGGCTTCAAGCCCGGGGGGCCTGATTTCTCCGGAGCGGAGTGGTCCGCCGCGGCCCTCGGGGCGCGCGGTCTTTGAGGGAATTACCGGTTGAAGTGCCCGCAAGCGCCGGCCTGCGGAAAGGTCTCATCGTCAGCGCGCAAAAAAAACAAGCCGCCCCATACGGCCCCGTGACGCCATGACAGACATATACTCCCAGCAGAGAAGGAACAGGAGAATAACGGTCTTTCTCATGCTGGTTTTTTTTCTCTTCGTCCTCGCCGTCGGCTTGTCCGTGGACATATATACCTACGGGACGGCAGAGTTTGACCGTCTTCCGGTGGCCACCGTCGCGGCCGTCTCGTTCGCCTCGATAAACGGCATGGCGTCTTACTGGTGGGGCTCCGCTTTCGTCCTTCGCTCAACCGGGGCCGCCTCCCTCGACTTCGGGAACCTGTCCCACAAAAAGCTCCATAATGTCGTAACCGAGATGGCGATAGCCTCTGGCCTCCCGATGCCGAAGGTATACATCATCTCCGACCCCTCTCCAAACGCGTTTGCCACCGGCAGGAACCCCTCGAACGCCTCCATAGCTGTTACCCAGGGGCTCCTTGACACGATGAACAGGGATGAGCTTCAGGCCGTTGTGGCCCACGAGATGGGGCACATAAAATCGTACGACATACTTACGATGACGGTCGTGGCTGTCCTCGTAGGCA
>JACRCJ010000140.1 GCA_016219075.1 Deltaproteobacteria bacterium
AGCTCAGGGTCCTCTTTCGGGAGTATCCGGTCATACTTCTTTATCACGGTGACCTTTGAGCCGAGCCTGGCGAATATCTGGGCGTACTCTATGCCGATGGGCCCGGCCCCGAGTATGACGATGGAGGGGGGGAGACTTTTAAGGTCCAGTACCGTCTCGTTGGTAAGGACCCCGGATTCCCTGAGGCCCTTTATCGGCGGGACCAGGGGGCGGGTGCCCGTCGCGATTATGAACCTTCTGCCATGCAGCCTCTCTCCGTTGACCTCGAAGATATCGGGGTCTATGAATTTGCCGGCCCCGAATATGACCTCGACACCCATCTTACGGAACCGCTCAGGGTCGTCGTGTTCTCCGATCCTGCCCTGGACGGCGCGCATCGACGCCATGACCTTCGGGAAGTCCACCCTGTAAGAGGCGGCCTCTACTCCGCTCTCGGAGGCGTGTTTTACGGTAAAGGCCACCCTGGCCGAGTGTACGAGCCTTTTTGTCGGGACGCACCCGTAGTTGAGGCAGTCGCCGCCAAGGCCGGACCTGTCTACGAGGGCCACCCGCGCCCCGAGCTGAGCGGCGCCGCTTGCGGCTACGAGCCCGGCCACCCCTCCGCCTATGACCACGAGGTCGAACCTCTTCATCTTCCCTCTTTTTTAAGGATTTTTTTAAGGGCCCTTACATCCAGTCTATCACAGAAAAACCGTGATGAGGCCGTAAGGGAGGAGGGGTTGACTTGAAGGACGGCCATAGGAGGGTTCAGGTCTGCGACCTGAACCCCGATATTTTGAAGGTTGTCTTTTAAATTAGCCGTACGCCAGTACCCGTGCGCCAGCACTCTTCATGAACTTCAAGACGGCCTTGAGCGTTGGGATGCCCTCTCTACCGCCGGGTCTCAGGCACTTTAAAGCCGCAAAGGCCGAGGCGAACCTCACGGTCTTTTGTATATCCCAACCCTGAAGCAGGCCGTAAACATAACCCCCGTGAAAGACATCACCTGCGCCGGTCGTGTCAACGGCGCGCACCTTGAAGGCGCTTAAGCGGAATATCTTGCCGCCTGCCCATGTAACGCTCCCTCTGGCCCCGAGCGTGACGGTGGCGGCCCTGGGGTTCAGGCTGGAGAGTCTTTTGAGGGCGTCGAGGGGTGTTAGCTTTAGTCCGCGGGCGAACTCCTCCGAGGCCACGATGTAGTCCGAGAGGGCGGCAAGCTCTAACATGCCCGGCCTGACCCTTCCGGCATCGAGCATGACCGGGACCCCGGCGGCCCGGGCGGTCTTTGCAGCCCTGACCGAAGAGTCCATCATCAGGCCGTCGAGCAGTAAAAAATCCTTGTCCTTTATAAACGACGGGCTGACTTCTGAGGGGGAAAGCGGTGAGACGGTAGGTCTTTGCCAGAGGATGGTCCTTGACCCGGTCTTTCTGTTCACGAGTATGAAGGCGAGCTGGGAAGAGCCGCCTTTTTGCACCTTGAGGCCCCTTACATCGACCCCTTCGGCCTTTAGCCCGCGGCGTATCTCTACCCCGGCGTGGTCGTCCGAGACCCGGCCTGAAAAGAACGTCTTCACCCCGAGGCGGCTCAAAGAGACCAGTGCCGTTGCCACGGGCCCGCCGCCCTGCACGGTGAAGTCAGTGACCTCCGCCTTTGTGTCCTCTTCGGGGAACCTGTCAACGAAGGCTATGTAGTCGAGGGAGGACTGGCCGAGACCGGCTACCTTCATCTAATCACCAACCACCTGCACGACGACTCGCCTTTTACGCGGCCTGTTGTCGAAGTCCAGCAACACGACCTGCTGCCAGGTGCCGAGAGCGAGGGCGCCGTCTATCACCGGGACCGTGATGCCGGGCTTCAAAAGAGCCGCCCTGACATGGGCAAAGCCGTTGCCGTCCTGCCACCTTTTGTCGTGCTTGTAGGGGATACCCATGGGGGCAAGGCGCTCTATGGCGTCTTTCAGGTCCTCTATCGCCCCGGTCTCGAACTCGATAGTTGTGACCGAGGCCGTGGAGCCCATCACGAAGACCACAATGATGCCTTCCTTTATCCCGGACTCGGCGAGTATCGCTTCGACCCTGTGGGTTATGTCGATCACATCCGAGAAACCGTTCGTCGGAATGTCTATGCAGGAGGAGTATTGCATCCCGAAAAAGATAACACTGATTGAGAAAGCTGTCAAACTTCCGGTTCGTACAGGGGTACTGGCGTACGGCGGATTAGTACTGGCGTACGGCGGATTTAAAAGACAACCTTCAAAATATCAGGGTTCAGGGTACAACCCTGAACCCGCTTAATAAAAGATGCTCTTGTATTGTTTTTACAGAACACCAGGGGCATTGCGTAGCGAGCCTAAAGGAAAGTGAGCGAGCAAGCCTCTGTATTTATTGCGAGCGAGCTTGACAGCGAGAGGAGCAATAGCCCCGAGGCGCGCGACCGCGCGCAAAAAGGCCTTTTGCAGAGTGCAGTAAGCTAACGGGGTATTAACCCAAAAAGTGAATAAGGTATTGCCCAATCGGTCAAGCACCAACAAAATATCGGGGTTCAGGGTACAACCCTGAACCCGCTTGAAGAAACCGTTCGTCGGAACGTCTATGCAGGAGGAGTATTGCATCCAGAAAAAGATAACACTGATTGAGGAAGCTGTCAAACTGCCGGTTCGTACAGGGGTACTGGCGTACGGGTACTGGCGCACGGCGGGTTAAAGAAATTTAAGCGTTCAATATTTTTTCTTCTATTAACGGCACATACTTTTTAAACATCACCCTCTGTATTACGGCCCTCATCTCTTTTTGACCCTCACCGCGACCCTCTCGCCGACTCCGGCGCCGAGGAGTTTTTGGGCGGAGCCCAGGTTCACGGCGACCTCGAGGCGCCCGGAGCTTCCGATGAGCGCCGCAAGCGCCCCCTCTTCCACCCCCGAGTATGTCTCTACTATCCCGTCAAGGCTCCTGCCCTTGATGACGACCTCGATGGGGGAGGACCGGAGGCTCTCGATATCCCCCTCCTCAATGTCGGTGATGAGGTTGCCGTAGGAGTCTATGTAGATGACCGAACCCGCGACCGACCCCTCCTCCCTTTTTGGCTCCGGGCCGGCCAGCCCCTCTATCCCCTCTATGCTAACGCCAAACCCTGAGGGGTCGGCCCCGAGCGAGAGGTGGGCGGCCACGGGGCCGAAGATGTCGCGGCCGTGGAAGGTCGGGCTTACGGTCTTCGAGAAGAACCTCTTGTCGGTCAGGTGTATTACCCTCAAGACCTTCTCCTTTTCGAGCGCCGGGGAGAATAGCCCGTTGTCCGGGCCGACGAAGAGAAACCTTGCGGTCTCTATGAGGACCGGCCTTCTCGCTCCCCCGACCCCGGGGTCGACCACCCCGACATGTATCGTGCCGGGAGGAAAATACGCAAAGGCGTCTTTAAGCACAAGGGCCCCTTCGCGGATATCGCCCGGCGTGATCATGTGCGTTATGTCCACTATCCGGGCCGCCGCGTTTACGGAGAGGATAGAGCCTTTCATCGCCCCCAGGTAGGGGTCTTTAAGGCCGAAGTCCGTCGTAAGGGTTATTATCCTTTCCATCTGCATTTCTATACCACCCATCCGGGAGTTTTGTCAAAAGGGGTTTTTGGGGCCAAAAAGGCCGGGGAAGGGGGAAAACTATTGCCGGGTCAGAAAACAGCGTCAAAAGCGGAAAACGGTACGGCGAGAAAAGGTGGCTTCTGATTGTTAAACGGCATTTTTGTCGCACTGAAACATCCCGGTTTACAGCGCCTTGAAAGTCCTGCAGTCACCGTGTCCGCTGTGGGGGGCAACGCTGATGCCCTGGGCCGAGCATTCAAGTGCCTTATTGAATCTGCAGTCCTGTTCCCTGCACGCCCCCACCCCCCCTATCATGTCCTCCGAGCCGCCCTTTGTCTGGGCCTTGAAGAAGGTGTCGCAGGAAGGGTGTCCGCTGCCTACGGTTATCGCCAGCGTGTGGCATTGGTTGTTATTATTGTAAGCGCACTCCTGTACTGAACAGCTTAAGATCTTCGGCATGCTCATCGCCATGATATCTCTCCTTTACCTGATACCATCCTTTTCTCGCCGTTATTGATAAGTATAACGCCGGTCTTCACCTTGTCAAATACCCCGCTTTTTATCCTAAAGTTTTGACGAATCCGGCCGATTAAATATAAGGCCTTTTATACCCTCGATAGCTGGAATATTACTATCCTGCTGATTTGTAAAGGAATTTCAAGATGATCAAAAAGATACCAATCAACGAGCTTAAAACCGGCATGTATGTCAGCGGACTTGAGAAAGAAGAGCCCGGAAATGTCCTCTTTTTCATGAACAACATACTTATAAGAAGCGGCGGAGACATACAGCGGTTTCAGAATAACGGCTATAAGTCGGTATACATCGAGATAGCGGACGAGCCGGCGGCGCTCGAAGAGGCGCTCCTTGAAACCGGGGGCGCCGTAAGGGATGCGCCCGCCGCCCAAGAGCGCATAAAGGATATAGACATAGAAGAGCCGGAGCCGGTCGGAGCGGCAAAGAGTACAGTTATCATCGAAGAGCGTTTTGACGAGGCTTCAGAGGCCGACACTCTCGACGACGATCCGGAGGAGGAAGAAGACGGGGAAGACAGGGTCCTTGCCTTCTCCGTGGTCCGTCCGGACGGGACCGTCGAGGAAGACGCCGTCGAGCCGAGGGAGTTCCACGAGGAGCTTAAGGACGCCAAAAGGATAAGGGACGAGGCCGAGGGCGTGGCGCGCGAGTTCCT
>JACRCJ010000141.1 GCA_016219075.1 Deltaproteobacteria bacterium
CGGCGGTGAGACGCGGTAAGTAGCCGGTTGACGGCAGGTCTGAGAAGTTGTAAAATTATCTGCAGGCAACTTTGCGGAGACGGCCGCCGTAGCGTTTACCAAAGGTAAAGATGAAAAACCCGCCTCGCATCGCACGGGGTCCAGGGCGCCGGCCGTGCGATTCTTTTTTTGTCTTTTCGCATTCACTTTCCCGCGTTTAAAGATGGCCGGGAGGCAGGTCAAAATTTTCTTGTCAAACCCTAAAGGCATGTCAACAAGAGGCATCATAAGACCGGGGCGCAACTGCCGGGTGCTGAGGGAAGTCGATTCATCCGGCGTCCTGATAGACGGCCGCGACTATTACCGCGTCTTTTACCACGCGGCAAGACAGGCGCGGAATTATATCCTCATCTCCGGGTGGCAGTTCGACAGCGGCGTGAGGCTCCTGAGGGGCGACGACCACAAGGACGCCCGCGAGGAGACAAGGTTTTTAAACTTCCTGAACACGCTCTGCGAGAAGAACCCTGGCTTGAGGATTTACATACTCGCGTGGAACTTCAGCTATATATTTATTTTAGACCGCGAATGGATGCAGAAACGGATATTCTCGCGCGCCAACCCTCGGATATCATTTCATTTCGACAGCCGCCATGCCTTCGCCGCGAGCCAGCATCAGAAATTCGTGGTCATCGACGGATACGCCTCTTTCGTAGGAGGCATGGACATATGCTCAAGCCGCTGGGACGACCGCCGTCACGACCTCGGCAACCCCCACCGCGTGGATGCCGGCGGAAGGTCCTACGGGCCGTATCACGACGTGAACTCCTATGTCACGGGGCCTGCCGTTGAGGCCCTGACAGGGATATTCAGGAGCCGGTGGCTCGATACGACTGGCGAGGAACTCGACCTTCAGCCTCCCCGCAAGGCCGATTTTATCCCCGGCGAAGATATCGGGGTCACTCTCCCGGCCGGTAAGGTCGCCGTCAGCCGCACCCAGGCGCGCTCTCTGGCGAGGCTCAAGACATCCGTAAGGGAAATACGCTCTCTTTATATCGACGCCATCCGCTCTGCAAGGTCTCTTATCTATATCGAGAACCAGTACTTCAGCTCCTACGCCGTCTACAGGGCCCTGGTAAAAAAGATGAAGTCCGCCAGCCCCGGTCTCCAGCTCGTGATGGTCCTGCCTAAGAAGGAGCAGACGCTTCTGGAGAACATATATGTCGGGGTCGCCCAGACAAGGCTTTTAAAGTCGCTGAGAAGGGTCGCCCGAAGACGGGGGCACTCCCTGGGAATATACTACCCCGCCGTCCGCTCAAAAAAAGGGCACGAGGCGCCGGTCTTCATACACTCCAAGCTGATGGCCGTGGATGACCGCTTTCTGACCATAGGCTCGGCCAACGCCAACAACAGGTCCATGGGGCTCGACACGGAACTCAACCTCGCTTGGGAGGCGAAGGGCGAGGGGCAAAAGGACCTTGCCGATTCCATCAGAAAGCTCAGGGTAGAGCTCCTCTCCGAGCATACCGGGTTCAATACCAAAAGCGTCCTTGACGCCCTCGGGAGAGCCGACGGCCTTGTCGGGTACCTCGATGCCGTGTCGCGCTCGTCAGCCTCAAGGCTCCGCCGTCACAGGATGAGGCGGTCGTTTTATCTGAGCAGGGTGTTGAGGTACCTGAAGCTCGACCGGATCATACTCGACCCTGAGAGGGCCGTGATAGACGAGAACATAATCGCGGTAGTCTCGCCGGTCCGTGAATCCGCATACAAAAGGGGGGTCGGTCTTATAAAGAGGTTGATAAAAAGATAGACCTCAGCGTCTTACGCCGTACGGGGGAGGGGGAGGCCGGGGTTTGTCCTCCAAGGGCCGGTCTTTGCGTAGACCGGTTCTCCGGGAAGCCGTTAACGGCGCATCTTCTTTATCTTCTTAAGGTCGGCCGGGCCGGTGGAGGCGTCGGCTACCGCCCTCCACTCCTTCTCGGTAAAGAGACCCTTTTCGATGACCAGCTCTTTTACGGTCTTGCCCGTAGAGGCGGCCTCTTTCGCAACAGCCGCCGCCTTTTCATAGCCTATGAACCTGTTTAAGGCCGTGGCAAGCCCCACGGACCCTTCGAAGTACTCCCGGCACCTTTTCCTGTCGGCCTTTATCCCTGAAACGCACCTTCCGGCGAATATCCCGACAGATGTCGTGAGTATCTCCACGGACTGGAGTATGTTGTAGTTTATGACCGGGAGCATGACATTGAGTTCCAGTTGACCGGCCTGGGCCGCGAGAGCCACGGTGAGGTCGAAACCCACTACCTGAAAACCGACCATGTCGAGCATCTCGGCTATGACGGGGTTTACCTTGCCGGGCATTATCGAGGAGCCGGGCTGGACCGCCGGAAGGGTGATCTCGGAGAGCCCGGTGTGAGGCCCGGAGCTTAAAAGCCTCAGGTCATTAGCTATCCGGATCAGTTCAAGCGCGGTGTTCTTGAGCGTTACGGAGAAGGCCGTGAAATCCCCCATGCCGTTAAGCGCCTCGAAGTTGTCGGGGGCGGGCTTGAGGCTCTTGATGCCTGATACCTTCGAGAGCGCCCTTAAGACCGTTTTTCTATACGCCGGATGGGTGTTTATGCCGGTGCCTGCGGCGGTGCCTCCGAGGCCGATATGTTTAAGGCCGTCGAGAGCGGCGGTGATCCTTGCTATGGAGTTTTTTATCGAGGAGGCGTAAGAGCCGAACTCGCTTCCGAGCCTCACAGGGACAGCGTCCTGAAGGTGGGTCCTCCCGGACTTTATGACCGCGTTGAACTCTACGGACTTCCTCTCAAGCGCTTTTTGAAGTACCTTGAGGGAAGCAAGAAGCGCGGGAGCGCTTAAAAGGCACGCTACCCTCAGGGCCGTGGGC
>JACRCJ010000150.1 GCA_016219075.1 Deltaproteobacteria bacterium
AATTAGCCGTACGCCAGTACCCCCTCCCTCGATGGCGAGGGCTGGGACCCCGTTCTGCTCTTCCGTTGCAACGGGAAGCGGGGAGAGTGAAAACTTTTTTTCACCCCCGCCCCTGCCCTCCCCCGTCACCATAAAGGGGGAGGGTCTTATAAGGAAACCCTGCAGCTTTTCTTCAGGGAATTACATGATTCAAGAGGTCAGATGGTACCGATAGTATCTATAGTAGGAAAATCCGGGAGCGGAAAGACGACACTTCTGGAAAAGGTCATACGGGAATTGACGCGAAGGGGCTATACGGTCGGCGTTTTAAAACACGACGCCCACGGCTTTGATATTGACCACGAGGGCAAGGACTCCTGGAGGCATAAAAAGGCCGGGGCCTCGACGGTAGCGCTCTCCTCACCTGAAAAATTCGCCGTCATAAAGGATGTGTTGCAGGAGTGGCCCCCGGAGCGCATCATACAGGCGTACCTCGCGGACTCGGATGTCGTCATAACCGAGGGGTACAAGACATCGTGGTTCCCCAAGATCGAGGTGGTGAGAAAGGCGCACTCCACGAAACCGGTATGCGCCGGGAGTAAGGATCTTATCGCCTTCGTGACCGATGTGAAGTTAAAGACGAAGCTTCCCTTGATGGGTCTCAACGACTATAAGGGTGTTGCTACTTTCATCGTCAGGGAGATAATAAAGAAAAGAAGTACCTCAGGGACCGTCTCGCTGGTCGTAGACGGCACTCCCGTGCCCCTCAAACCCTTCATAGACGACCTTATAAGGGAAGGCGTCACGGGGATGATAAGAAGCCTCAAGGGGTGCGCCGGGGCCGGTGATATTGAGTTAAGGATAAAAAAGAAATGAGCCCCCTTTGGGCTTAAAACCCCGGGGTCTTCAGAACGTTAAAAATAAGCGACGGAGTCCCCGGTAGCTTTGCTACCGGGGACTTTAGCAGGCTGTTGAAAAACAGCCCGACCCACCCAATGGGCGGGTCCCCCGGCAATCCATGGATGGATTGCCAAATTGCGAGACTTTTTTTAGCGTTAATAGAAAGTACCCGTGACCATATGGCAAAGTAAAACTGTAATCGAAGTCTCAGGCGCACCGACATTATAAAAAGCAATTTGTGAGATTTGGACGGATTCACTCCGGCCAAATCGTAGTTGAAAAAGCCATGGATGGACTTTTTCAACACCCTGTTAGAACCTGCCCTCCCCCATCAAGGCGGAGGGTTTCACAAGGCATTCCCTGCGGCTTGCTGCGGAGAATGCCCGATACAAGAACGGGAGAACGGTTTTAGATGACAGGGGCGATACTTGCCGGAGGCTTGAGCCGCCGCATGGGGTTCAACAAGGCCTTTATAAAGATAGACGGCTCTACCATCGTCGAAAGGTCGGTAAAGCTCTTCAGGGAAGGGTTTGACGACTTTTTCATCGTTGCCAACGACATCCTCCTCTACGAACACCTTGAGGCAATGGTCGTCTCCGATATCATAAAGGGCGCCGGAAGCCTCGGGGGCATCTACACCGCCGTATTCCACTCAAAGGAAGAGAGCGTCTTTGTAGCCGCCTGCGACATGCCTTCGCTCGACCTTAAATCAGTCAAGAGGACGGCGGAAGTCCCTCTCGGCGGCTACGACGCAATAGTCCCCTTCATCGGCGGCAGATACCACCCTATGCACGCGGTGTACTCAAGGAAATGCCTCAAGCCCGTAAAGGCGATGATAGAGGAAGGGAACCTGAGGGTCAATGACCTCTTCGAACGGATCAGGGTGAAAAGGCTCACGGAAGGACATTTCAAGGATCTTCCGATAGAGTCTTCGGTCGAGAACATCAATACAAGGGACGACCTCAGAAGGATCGGCCACAACGGGTAGAGGGGTCTATGGCAATAGAATGAAGAAACCTGAGATAGAAAAACTTGTCACTCTCATGGAGCGGCTCAGGGCCCCGGACGGGTGCCCCTGGGACAGGGAGCAGACCCTCGATAGCCTCGTCCCCTTCATAATAGAAGAGGCCTACGAGGTCGTCTCTGCCATAGACGCAAAAGACCCGGTTGAAATAAAAGAGGAACTCGGTGACCTCCTCTTTCAGATAATATTCTGCACCCGGATAACCGGCGAGGCCAAAGCGTTCGACCTCGCGGATGTGATCGACGCGTCTTACGAAAAGATGGTCAGAAGGCACCCCCATGTCTTCGGAGATTCGAAGGCCGGCACATCGGAGGAGGTGCTTAAGCGCTGGGCGGAGATAAAAAAGGACGAGAAGAAAGACAGGAAAAAAAAGGAAGGGTACCTGGAGGGCATCCCTGAGGTATTGCCGGCCCTCCTGAGGGCGCACAAGGTAAGCCAGAAGGCCGCCAGGGCAGGTTTCGACTGGAAAGACATAAGCGAAGTCATGGACAAGCTCGCTGAAGAGACCGAAGAGTTCAGAAAGGCCGTAGAGGAAAAGGACACGGCCGGGATGGAAGAAGAGCTCGGCGACCTCCTCTTTACGATGGTCAATGTCGGACGGTTCCTTGAGGTCAACCCCGAAGACGCGCTAAGAAAGACCATCGGGAAGTTCATAACGCGCTTCCATCACATAGAGAAGTCTCTTAACGAAAAAGGAGCCGACCTCTCGTCGACACCGATGGAGGAGATGGAGAGGCTGTGGCAGGAAGCGAAAGGTATGGGGGTCAAAGGCCGGGAGTGATATTTTTTACCGCGAAAAGAGCCGCAATCTCACGAAATAAAAAAACCAAGTAAACCAACCCCTTGAAAGGATGTCCCCACAAACTGTGGATAAGTTGTTGAAAACCTACCGGATGCAAAATTAGCTGAATCCGCAAATCACGGTGTTTCGGCAGGTTGCTTATTTTTTAATCACTTGATTCTCTATGTAATACAACAAGTTATAGCATTTTGACGCGCTTTTCATTTGAGCGTGTTTTTTCGGTTTTTTTATCTTCCTTTTCTTAAAATCCCTTTTAAAAACGATACTTCCGGCACCTTGAACAATACCGAGAGAGCGGTATAGGCCGCCACGCCCACCGCGAGGCTTACGCAGATAAGCGCGGTCCTTGGAGCGGTCCCGAGAGAGCTGAAACCGGAGTTCGAGATGAGGAGATAGATGACCGCGCCCATCACCACTGAGGCCACCGTTGACTTAAGGGATGAAGAGAGTATCAACTTGCCTCCGAAGCGGCCGAACCTCACCCTCAGGACTATCAGCAGTATAATGACGCCTATTATGGAAGATAGAGAGGTGGCAAGGGCCAACCCCCCGTGCCCCAGCGGCCCTATCAGCAGAAAACAGAAGATGACATTGAATACGAATGTGACGAACGCGATCCAGACCGGGGTAACCGTGTCTTTCAACGAGTAGAAGACCGATGTGAGTATCCTCGATACGGCCACCGGCACCAGCCCTATGGTGTAGTAATAAAGGGCTATGGCCGTTCCGTTTGTCGCCTCCACCCCGAACTCCCCTCTCCTGAACAATACATCTATGATCGGGTAACTTAGGACGAAGAGGCCGACCATCGCCGGGATGGTGACGAAGTTTACTATCCTCAGGGCAAACGAGATCGAGTCCCTGAAACCGTCCCAGTCCTTCGCGGCGGCGTGCTCGGCGAGGCTCGGCAGTGCCGCCGTGGAAACAGCCACGCCGAAGACCCCGAGCGGCAGCTCCATCAGCCTTCCGGCGTAATAGAGATAGGAGACAGCCCCCTCCGGGAGCTGAGAAGAAAACCACAGGGTTACGAAGATATTAAGCTGGTAGACCCCTACCCCGAAGGCCGCGGGGGCCATAAGGAGGAATATCTTTTTAATGGCGGGGTCCGTGAATCTTATGTGGGTTTTCGGGGTCATCCCGTACCTTTTAAGGTACGGGACCTGCATGGCGAGCTGGAGAAACCCTCCTATGAGGACCCCTATGGCAAGGGCGTAGACAGGTGTTGCCAGAAATGGCGTTACCGCGAAGATCGAGGCTATTATTGCGAGGTTGAAGAAGACCGGAGAGAGGGCCGGAGCGGTAAAGTGCCTGTAGGAGTTCAAAACCCCCATGGCGATGGCCATGAGCCCTATAAAGACCATGTAGGGGAACATCAGGCGGGTAAGGTCAACGGTCGTCCGGAACTTCTCCGGGTCGGCCAGAAAACCCGGCGCCATCACAAGGACGATCTCTCTTGAGAATATCATCCCCAGCACGGCCATGGCGGCGAGTATCAGGGCGAAGAGAGTAAAGACGCTTGATACGAGGTCCCTTGTCCCCTCCTCCGTCCTCTTCTTCTTCTCCTCGGTGAATATAGGTATGAACGATGAAGTGAGGGCGCCTTCTCCGACAAGCCTCCTTAAGAGGTTGGCTATCCTGAAGGCCATGAAAAAGGCGTCGGCGTACAGCCCGGCGCCGAAGACAAAGGCAATGGCTGCGTCCCGGATGTAGCCGAGGACCCTGCTCGCAACGGTTGCGGCCCCTACGATCGAAGCCGCCCCGGTAATCTTGCCTTCACTGCTCCCTTTTCCCATCACCCTCTTTTAAAACCGGCGGTTCTCAGCACTAAAGTTCGTAAAACTCTTGACAAGAGGCCGAAAAAAGTCTATTATCTTTCTTTATTTTTTGGCGCTCTGAAAATCCGGGGGTGCTTGAGCACGATAAGGGTTCACATGCCGCGGCGCTCCCGGAAGAAGGCGCCGGTTCAAGAAAAACACAATAGCATAACTTAAAAAACAAACGGTAGCAGAAAATACAAAGATTGCGCACCTGCAATGAACATCCCCGCAGCAAGCTGCGGGGTATCTAAAAACAACCAACATCATTGTGAAGAAGGTTTTTTGTATTGGTTTTACAGAACACCAGGGGCATTGCGTAGCGAGCATAAAGGAGAGCGAGCAAGCAAGCCTCTGTATTTATTGCGCGCAAGCTTAGGAGCGAGAGCAATAGCCCCGAGGCGCGCGGCAGCGCGCAAAAAGGCCCTTTTGTAAAGCGCAGCAAGCTACGGGGTATTTACCCTAAAAAGAGAATAAAACGGAGGAAGAGATTGGCTAACCATCAGTCAGCTATCAAAAGGCACAAACAGAGTGAAAAAAGGAGGCTCAGGAACGCCTCCACAAAATCGACATTAAGGACAGCGGTAAAGAAGGTGACCGAAGCCGTAGCCTCAGGCAAGGCCGACGAAGCCGCCACCAACCTCAAGGCCGCGGTAAGCCTCCTTGACAAGGCCGTGACCAAGGGCGTGCTCCCCAGGAACACCGCCTCCAGGAAGGTCTCACGCCTGACCGTGGCCGTGACCGGACCCAAGAAGTAACTTCGTTTTCCGGGGCGTTTAGGCCGCCGAAGCCCGGGTATCGCCCGGTTTTTCTACTGGTTTATCTCAGGACTCCCCGCCAGCCTTTGCTTTCGGGGAGGTTTCATTACGGTCCATAAAATCTAAAACCTCCGCTTCAGTCCAGCGGAGGTTTTTTTATTTTTACCGTCCTGATAACCCCGTGGGTTTTAAACCCGGGAAGGGTTCGTATCCAACGCGTCTTCCCTGAGAGCCTACATGCGCGCCGACGAGAGGTCTATTATGAGCTTGGAGAGGACTACCGTCTGGGGCTTTCGCCCGGTCTTCAAGTCCATGTCGGCTTCGGCAAGTTTCCTGACCGCGCCCTTAAGTTCCTTTTCGGTAAACCGCCTGCTCCTCTTGAGGTAATCGTCCAGAGCGAACGGAGGGACCCCGAGGAGCTGCGGCATCTTC
The DNA here is from genome assembly GCA_016219075.1 of Deltaproteobacteria bacterium. Taxonomy (GTDB): domain Bacteria; phylum Desulfobacterota; class GWC2-55-46; order GWC2-55-46; family GWC2-55-46; genus JACRCH01. Next base: position 5,710 of record JACRCJ010000150.1, read on the forward strand.
CGGCTGTCCACCTTCTTCCTCGTCAGCGCCTTTATGTTCAGGAGTATCCTTATCTGCCTTGAGACGGCCCCCAGGACCTTTATCGGCTCTTCGCCCGAGACCTTATCCAATATCTTAAGGGCGGTCTTCAAGTCCTTGTCGCCTATGGCGTCGGAGAGGCCGAAGATCGTCTCTTCCCTGCAATCCAGACCTGCGTCCTCGACATCACTCGCTTCGACCACTGGCTTGTCCAGGGCGAATAGCATGATCTTTTCGAGTTCATTCTTGATCTCCCTCAGGTTATTCCCGGCTATGGCTATAAGCTTTGCCGCCGCGTCGTCCGTTATCTTTTTGCTTTCACGAGCGGCCTCCTTTTTTATCCAGACCGATAGCTCCCTCTCGGAGAGCCTGTTGCAGGCCTTGAGATAACCGCGGTCGCTCAGGCACTTGATAAACGCCGAGGACATGGCGGCCTTGGCCCCGCCTATGAAGATAAGGCAGGTCGAGGTCAACGGGTCCGTTACATACTCGATAAGCTCTTTTTCCTCGGCGGCCTTCATGGCTTCCGCGCCCCTGACGAGCACGACCCTCCTGTCGGAGAACGCCGGAAGGGTCGAGGCCGCCGCGATGAGCCCGTCCGCGTCAAGCCCCTTGCCCTCGAAGACCTGGTAGTTCATCGACTCCATGCCGCCCTTGAGGGCCTCGGACTTTATCTCTCTCACGGCCTCTGCCACGAGGTAGTCGTC
>JACRCJ010000142.1 GCA_016219075.1 Deltaproteobacteria bacterium
CGAGCGAGTACTCAAGGGGCATAAACCCCCCGACCGTCCTGAAGACCGCCTCCCCGTTCGCCCCTCCCTCACCCTTCAAAGCGACAGTGGCCGCCTCGTAGTCGGAATCTCCTCTGCCTGACGCAAAGGCCGAAAGCGTCAAAACGGCCAAAACGAGAGCTACGGACGCTATAGGCTTCTTCCACATACAGCCGCCTCCACATCAAGTACCGGCAAAAGAGACAGGATGGCCGTAAAACGGCCTTTCATCCCCTTTTGAAGTTTTATCCTTTTCCGGTACGATGTCAACCTGAGAGGTAAAAAAGGCGTCGGATAGCTATATCCGAGAGTATCGGGGGTGGGGTAAAACGGGAATATCCCTGAAGAGAGAAAAAAGGCGGTCCTGCGGAGACCGGGGCCTAATAGTCCTCTTCGAGGTAATACTCGTCCGTCTTGGTTCTCCTCAGCGCCAGTGGCGTCTGGCAGTACGGACAGAAGACCTGCTCTCCGGGCCTCTCGTCCCCGGACAGCGGCACTTCCACATCGCACATCGGGCAAGTCAGATAGTCGTTGTATGAGGCTTTTAGTGGCATCTTCGGCTCCTTTCAGGGTTCTCAATGGGGCGCTGATACTAAAAACCCCTTCAATCATCCATATCGTCGGAAAAGAAGAGTTCCTTAAGCTCTTATCCGGGAGACCCGCCCTTTTTTACGGGCGGCACGAAATCGGCACGGCCCCTGGACGTCATTATCGTCCTTTGGATCTTTTTTGTCAAGACGGCGGTATTCCTCAATATTTTAACTTGACTGAGGAATCAAAAAAACAGACAATATCCATATAATATGAGGCCGTCGTGTACAAGGAGATAAGAAAATTATACCTCTCGGTGGGTGAGCGGGTGGTTCACCTCAGGCACCCGGAGTGGGGTGTCGGCAAGGTCGTCGAAGAGATGAACTCCAACATACCCGGAGGGATCAGCATGGTAAGGATAGATTTTCACAACGCCGGGCAGAGGACATTCGACAACAACATGGAAAGCCTCTGGTGCTGCTACCACGCCGGGGTAAGAAGGTTCGGTTAGCCAATTAAAAAATGAACACCCCTGCAGCTCGCTCCGGGGTATCTGAAAACGACCATGTCATTGTGAACAAGGTCTTTTGTATTGTTTTTAACAAAACACCAGGGGCATTGCGCAGTGAATAAAGGAGAGCGAGCGAGCAAGCCTCTGTATTTATTGCGCGCGAACTTGACAGCGAGCGAAGCAATAGCCCCGAGGCGCGCGCCAGCGCGCAAAAAGGCCTTTTGTAAAGTGCAGCAAGCTACCGGGTATTTACCCGAAGAGTAAATAAGAAAAGGGGCTGGTCTTTTCAAGACCCGCCCCTTTTGTTTGTTTACGCCGGTAATGTCAAAACAGCGGTTTGCCTGTCATCTCAACGGGTTTTTCCATCCCCATGAGCTTCAACACCGTCGGGGCGATGTCTTCAAGGCCGCCGCCCTTCCTCAATTTCACCCCTTTTTTCTCACGATCTACGAGTATCAGGGGGACAAGATTTGTCGTGTGCGCCGTGAAAGGGCCGGCCGTCACCGGGTCTATCATCTGTTCAGCGTTCCCGTGGTCGGCCGTTATTACCACCGACCACCCGTTCCGCACTGCGGCATCCGTTACCATGCCGACGGCCTTATCGACTGCCTCGCAGGCCGCTATCGCCGCCTCAAGCACCCCGGTATGCCCCACCATGTCCCCGTTGGCGAGGTTCATGAGCAGGAACGAACACTCCCCGGAGTTTATCTTTTCCACGGCGGCAGAGGCTATCTCCATGGCGCGCATCTCAGGTTTTTTGTCGTATGTCGGGACATCCTTTACCGAGGGTATCAAAAGCCTCTGTTCGCCGGGGAACGGCTCTTCCCTGCCGCCGTTGAAGAAGAATGTCACATGGGCGTACTTCTCGGTCTCGCTTACGCGGAACTGTTTTACGCCTTTTTTACTCAATACCTCGCCGAGGATGTTGAGAAGCCCCTGAGGCTTGAAGAGGACCGGAATATTAAGGCTCTTGTCGTACTCGGTCATGCAGGCGAACTCGGCGAGCGCGGGCCGCCGGGTCCTTTCAAACCCGTCAAAGCCATCAGAGACGAAGGCCCGAGTGATCTCTCTTGCACGGTCGGCCCTGAAGTTGAAGAATATCATCCCGTCGCCGTCGTTGACCGTGCCCACCGGCCTGCCTTCGCTCACTATCACGGTCGGTGAGACGAACTCGTCGGTCTCTCCCCTGTCGTACGCTTCCTGGACGGCCTCCACGGCGTTAAAGACCTTAAGGCCCGCCCCATCGACCATGGCGTCCCATACCAACTTGACCCTCTCCCACCGGTTGTCCCTGTCCATGGCGTAATACCGACCGGATACGGTTGCGACCCTGCCGGCCCCGGTCTTCCCGATATACCCCTCGAGCTCCTCCATATATCCCCTGCCGCTTGACGGAGGGGTGTCCCTGCCGTCGAGGAAGGCATGTATGAATATCTTTTCTATACCCCTTCTTTTACCAGCCTCTATCACGGCGTACAGGTGCTCCATGTGGCTGTGCACGCCGCCGTCCGAAAGGAGCCCCATCACATGAAGGGAGGCCCCCCTGTCCTTGACCTTGTCAAGGAGACCCATGAGCACGGGGTTTTTATAGAACTCCCCGTTTTCTATCTCCCTCGTTATCCTGGTCAGCTCCTGAAATACTATCCTGCCGGCCCCCATCGTCAGGTGCCCGACCTCGGAGTTGCCCATCTGCCCGTCCGGGAGCCCCACCGAGTAGCCCGATGTGGCGATCGCGGTCGCAGGGTACTCGGAGGCGAGCCTGGTAAGGTTAGGCGTTGAGGCGAGGACGGTGGCGTTGCCGGACTTCTCCGGGTTTACGCCCCAGCCGTCCATGATGAGCAGACAGACTCGTTCCACTTACGGTCTCCGTGTTTTTAGAATAGTTTACAAAACCTCTCCGCGGAAAAGTTGCGGGGTATCTCCTGGAACTTTAACTAGCCGTACGCCAGGACCGTGCGGTCGGCAATTTCTTAAACGGTCCGGATTGCCGCAGGCCAGCCCATACCGTAAATTGTTGCACCTTTAAACTAGCCGTACGCCAGTACCCCCTCCCTCGATTGCGAGGGCCGGGCTCCCGTTCTGCTCTTCCGATGCAACGGGAAGCGGGCAGCGGTGAAAACTTTTCTCACACCCACCCTCCCCCCGTCAAGGAAAAGAGTTTACATGAAACCATGCGGCAAGCCACAGGGAATTGTCTGATTAAAACGCTTTTTTGGCTGCGGCAAGAGGCGTGACCTTCGCCGCGGTGACGGAACTGTACATGTACAGCGTGTTCCACTCGCCGCATGAAGGGCACCTGGGGGCCCAGGTCTTTGCGTTGTAATTGCAGTCCGAGCATAAAAACGGCGGCAGGAACTCCCGGTCAAGCCCGAGGGCCTTATGAAAGAGCGCGGCGGCCTTGTTGCTCTGCTTCCGCCTCAGATAGGCCTCCCCCAGGAGTATCTGCGGGTAGTACGAGTCCTCGCCTTCGGCAAAAAGCCTTTCAAGCTCCTCTATGGCGTCGTCTATCATTTCAAGCCTTAAGTATAACCTCGATAAAAGGAGCCTGAGCCTCGTGTCGCTGGGGTTGGAGCTTATCTCCCGCTTGTACCTGTCGAGTATCTTCTCGGGGGCCGATTCCTTCAGGTATATGTCCTCGAGCTTTAAAAAGACCGGCTCCGAGTTGGCGTACTTCTCCCGCGCCTTCTCCCATACCTTTATCGCGCCCGCGGTATTGCCCTGGCGGCTTAACGCCTCGCCCAAAAGCAGATGGGCAGGCATGAACGCGTCGTCGTTTTTAAGCACCTCTTTGACCTTTACCACCGCGTCGGCGAGCCTGCCGCCGGCCGCGTCAACGGCGGCGGCCTCGTACAGCAGCCCCGTCAAAAGCCTCTTTTCCCTCGCCTTGAGCCCGTCGTCCTTCTCTTTATCATATATCGTCTTCTGAAGAAGGGCGGCCTCGGCCCAATCCCCGGCCTCTATCCTGTGGTCGCGGAGTTTCCTGAGGGCGTACGGGTTCTTCGGGTCGATCTTCAACACCTCGGCAAAGGCCCTGGCGGCCCTTGACGCGTCCCCGGCCTCCGTGGAGCAGCGCGCTATGGCTATAAGGAGGCCGATGGAGTTGGGATTGCCTATAAAGCCGTTCTCAAGCACCTTAAGGGCCTCTTTGAGCCTGTTCTCCCTGACATAGGTCTCGGAGAGCGTTATGAGCCTTCCGGTGTCCGAGGGCCTTGCCTTTATCGCCTTCTCTACAAGCTCTCTCGCTTCGGCGGTGTCCCCCTTGACCAGGGCCTCTATGCCTCTCCTGTAGTTGTCATCGGCCTGCTCGAGCATCCTTTTCTCCCTCCTTGCGCTCAGCTCCTTGACGGCCCGCTTCGCGTCCACCAGAAGCGAGTTCAGGACGGCGACTATCACGCCCATGAAAAAGCCCGCGAAGAGGATCAGGGTCGAGGGGAGCGCGTAGGTGTGGTCCCTGGTGACGACGAAGTTAACGACGCCGGGGTTCTGGGTATGGAGGTAAAAAAAGGCAGAGAGTATTATGATGACGACTACGAGCAGTATCTTCGTATACATGGGTTTTGCCTTTCCGGCCTTCGCCCTGTCGGGTCTGAAGGCCGGCTCAGTGGGAGTACGGTTCGTTCCTTATTATCGTGAAAGCCCTGTAGACCTGTTCCGTAAGGACGAGCCGGGCCAGGTCGTGAGGCAGCGTCATCTTCGACAGTGACAGTATCATATCGGCGGATCCCAGGACATCTTTATGGAGGCCGAAGGCCCCGCCGGTTATGAAGCAGAGGTTCTTTTTCCCGAGGACCCTGAACCCCTCGACGAAAGAGGCAAAAGAGGCGGAGGCGAACTCCCTGCCGGAGTCGGCGAGCGCCACGACATAGTCCCCTTTCGCGAGTTTCCCGAGTATCCTCTCGCCCTCTTTTTTAAGTATCCGCTCCCTTGGCGTCTTCGGGGACGACGACTCTTCTTTCACCTCGACCGACTCGACCTGGGAGTAATTCCTTATGCGCCTCAAGTATTCATCGACGCCCTCTTTCGCGAACGCTTTTTTGACGGAGCCGACGGATATAAAGGTGATCTTCAATTTTATATATGCGGCGCGCTCAATCCTGCTTGGCGGCCTTCTTCGCGCGCGGCCCTGCCTTTGGTTTTTCGGTCCCGGCCTCCGCGGGCCTTGCGGGGGCGGCCTTTTTCGCCTTGTCCCTGACCTCGGCCATCGGCGCCTCGGCCCAAAGCCCCTCAAGGTCGTAATAATCCCTCACAGGCTCAAGGAAGATGTGCACGACGACATCGTTAAAGTCCAGGAGGGCCCATTTGCCTTCAGAGACACCCTCGACCCCGAGCGCTTTTTCGCCTTTTTTCCTGAGCCCGTCTTCTACGGCGTGCGCGATGGCCTGGACCTGCCTGTCTGACTCGGCGCTGCAGATAAGGATATAGTCCGATACGGCTGAAAGTTTTTTGATGTTGATGATAACGACCTTCCGGGCCTGTTTCTCCAAAGCCCATCCGGCTATCTCGAGTGCTTTTTTCTTTGATTCCAGGGTATGCGATCTCCTCTTTCTTTTTTTCTCCGGTCCTTGAACGGGTGTGTCACTCCGCAATCCCGTAGCGTTAGCGTTGGGTCAAGGAGTGGCAAATATAAATGATTTTTCCGTACCATCAAAATTCTCCGCCATTCATGGCGGAGAATTTTAAAACCGTCTTTCGGGGCTGTGTAGAGCTACCCGTAAAGCTTGCGGGCGCGGATATAATCCTCGACCCCGCGAGGCAGAAGGTAGCGTATGGACCTGCCTTCCCTCACCTTGCCCCTTATCTCCGAAGAAGAGATATCGAAGAGCGTGGTCGGCTGGTAAGTGATAGTATTTCCATCGGAATTCATAAAAGCTCCGGCATTGGAATCATACCAGAACTTCCTTGCCAATTCAACAGGAAGGACTTCGCCGGGGGTTTTTACCGCGTAACCGGGTCTCGTGACGATGACGAAGCTTGCCAGACGCAGCAGCTCTTCGTACTCGCACCATGTCGTTATGTCGTTGAACGAGTCGCTCCCTATCACGAGAAAGACCTTCAGGACCCCTCTGGCTTCGGACTTAAGCGAGCGCACGGTGTCTATAGTGTAGGACCTGCCGCCCCGTTTTATCTCTGTATCCGAGACCTCGAAACCCGGGTTATCCTCCACGGCGAGCCTTACCATCTCAAGGCGGGCAGCGGGAGGGACCCCAGGCTCACCGGTCTTGTGAGGGGGCGTGGACGCCGGGATAAAGAGCATCTTGTCGAATCCGAGAGATTCGCGCACCTCTTCGGCCGCCCTTAAGTGCCCGTAGTGTATGGGGTTGAATGTACCGCCTATAACAGCCAGACGCATTTTGACTCCGAAGTAAAAAATAGACGGATATGCTAACCAATTAAGATTTCGGTGTCAATCTTAATATAAGACCGGCCCCGGAAGGGCCTATTGGAAGACCCCCTTTGAGAGCGCCTCTTTTATCGTGGCGCGGTTAAGGTCGTATATCGTCTCCTTGGAGACCACATCCGGAAGCCGCGAGAAGATCGAGAAAAAGAGCCCGAGCCTCTGCTTGTAGACGATCGAGTCGGACTTCTCGATCTTTGCGAGCACCTCTCCCTTTTTGTCCTTTATGGTCGTTGTGAGCGTGTAGTCGTCCATCATCTGCCCCTCTTTTATGAACAATGTCAGGACTGAAAAGAGTATTGAATAGGGATCGACCGTCTCCTCGTCCTTGAGCATGACCTCGATAATATAGTCCGGCTCATAGTCGTACCTGGGGTTTGCGAGCCTGAAAAGCCCTGAGCCCGCATACGCGTCCCTGGCCTTATCATTGACCATCCCCAAAAGCAGTTTGCCCGGCCTCTCGGTCGCGCCGTTTACGGTGAGCTCGGCGCCGGAGGAGATGGTGACGACCTTGAGATTGTATTCGGTTGAGGCCGGGGACAGCGGCCAATCGGTGATCTCCGGGAGATTCCCGACCCTGAAAGACGAGCAGCCGTAAGTCAAGGTCATGATAAAAAAGACGAATAATATATGGACTCCTCTTCCCTGATGCCTCATCGCTCCTCCTTGATGACCGCCCTTTGAACTCTCTTTTTATAAGTTTACCAAACTTTCCGGTTTTAGTTGAAGATTTTATCATCAATTGTCCGGGGAGGCTGAAAGCCCCGTCTCTTAAAGCTCCGGGGCGCGGCCCCGGACAGCGCCCTGAGTTACGCGCTTGCCATACAACCCCTTAATATAGTAGAATTTCATCATGGAACTTTTTGATGACCGCGAGATATCCGGCCCGGCCCACGAAGGCCCCCTTGCCGACAGGATGCGCCCCCGTACCGTCTCGGAGTTCAAAGGGCAGGAGCACCTTGTAGGGGAAGGCAAGTTTTTACGGCGCGTCATAAAAATGGGCGAGCTGCCGTCCCTTATCCTCTGGGGGCCTCCGGGCACCGGCAAGACCACCCTGGCGCGCATCATTGCCGAGGCCTCCAGGGCCGAGTTCGTCGAGTTCTCCGCTGTACTATCCGGGGTGAAGGAGATAAGAGAGGTCGTAAAGGCCGCGAAAGACAACCTTAGGCGCGGCAAAAAGACCGTCCTCTTCGTCGACGAGATACACAGGTTCAACAAGGCCCAGCAGGACGCCTTCCTCCACTCGGTCGAGGACGGCACGATAACCCTCATAGGCGCCACCACGGAGAACCCCTCGTTCGAGGTAAACCCCCCGCTTCTATCAAGGTGCAAGGTCCTTGTCCTTGAGTCTCTTTCCGCCGCGTCCGTCAAGGCCCTTATAGAGAGGGCGGTTATAGACAAAAAAAAGGGGCTCGGGGAGATGGAGGCGGAACTTGGCGAAGGGGTCGTGGACTTTATAGCCGAATCGGCCCAGGGGGACGCCAGGACCGCTCTCAATACGGTAGAGACCTGTTACATGATAACCGAGCCCGACAGTTCAGGCGTACGGCGCATAACTATGGACACGGCCGTGGAGGCCATGCAGAAAAAGGCGCTCCTCTACGACAAGGGCGGAGAGGAGCACTACAATGTCATCTCCGCTTTCATAAAGTCGATGCGCGGGAGCGACCCGGACGCCGCCCTTTACTGGCTCGCCCGCATGGTCGAGGCCGGTGAAGACCCGCTCTTCATAGCGCGGCGCATGGTGATCTTCGCCTCCGAAGACATCGGGAACGCGGACCCCGGGGCCTTAAGCGTTGCCCTGTCCGTCAAGGACGCCGTCCACTTCGTCGGAATGCCCGAGGGGTGGATCCCTTTGGCCCACGGCACGACCTATCTGGCCACGGCCCCCAAGAGCAACTCCTCGTACATGGCGTACCTCGAGGCCTCCGGGGATGTAAAGAAGTACGGGCCTCTTCCCGTGCCGCTCCACATAAGAAACGCCCCGACCACCCTCATGAAAGACCTCGGCTACGGCAAGGGCTACAGGTACCCCCACAGCTTCAAGGGGGCTTTGGTCGAGCAGGAGTACCTCCCGGAAAAGCTCAAGGGCAGGGCCTACTACGAGCCTTCGGACAGGGGTTATGAAAAAGAGATCGGCGAGAGGGTCAAGTCCGGGAAGAAAAAGAAGTAAAGGCCTTTGAAGCCGCCGGGTGGTCCGGACAGTGTAGCTATCGGACCGGCTCCTGCCCGCCGCCATAAAGGGGGGATATCCCGGTTGACCCGGCGGTAAAGCCGGAGGGGGTTGCATGGTCAAACGCTCCGGAAAGATTGAAGCGGCAACACCCTTTCCAACCCTTTAACAAGGAGATATACGATATGAAAAGGTACGCTCTTACGGCTATCGGCCGTGACAGGCCGGGTATCGTTGCTTCGGTGACAAAGGCGCTCTTTGAACACGACTGCAACATAGAGGACTCAAGCATGACGATACTCGAAGACGAGTTCGCCATCATCCTCATCATGTCGATGCCCGAAGGCAAGGACGCGGCCTCTCTGCTTAAGGCCCTCAAGGCAGTGGAAAAGTCCGTAGGGCTGACCATCCACCTGAAAGAGATACCTGAGAGGACGAAGGCCGCCCAGCCGTCGAGCAACTACATCATAACGCTTCACGGGGCCGACAAGGCAGGCATCGTCTACAGGTGCGCCGAAGCGCTCTCAA
>JACRCJ010000137.1 GCA_016219075.1 Deltaproteobacteria bacterium
AGACAGGGTCCTTGCCTTCTCCGTGGTCCGTCCGGACGGGACCGTCGAGGAAGACGCCGTCGAGCCGAGGGAGTTCCACGAGGAGCTTAAGGACGCCAAAAGGATAAGGGACGAGGCCGAGGGCGTGGCGCGCGAGTTCCTTAACTCCGTCCGCCTTGGCAAGGATATCGATACCCCCGGCGTCCACGACAACATAGACAGGATGATCGACAGCCTCTTCAGGAACCAGGACGCGCTCGCAAGCCTTGCGCGCCTTAAAAGCGTCGATGACTATACCTTCGCCCACTCCGTCAATGTCTGCATCCTATCGCTTACGCTCGGCAGGCACATGGGGCTTGAGCGCGAATCTCTCCACGACCTCGGGATCGGCGCGATACTCCACGATATCGGCAAGATGCTTGTCCCCCCTGGGATACTCAAGAAACCGGGGAGCCTGACCGACTCCGAGTTCGGCGAGATGAAAAGACATTCGCTCCTCGGGGGCGAGCTCCTCCTTAAGACAAGGGAGATAAAAGAGGAGAGCCGGATAGTGGCGCTCCAGCACCACGAAAAATACGACGGGAGCGGGTACCACAAGAAGCTTCGCGGCAAGGACATTCACCTGTACGCGAGGATCGCCTCAGTGGCCGATGTCTACGACGCGATGACGAGCAACAGGGTCTACCAGAAGGGGATAGTGCCGGAAGAGGCGATGAAAAAGATGTACCTTATGAGGGAGACCCACTTCGAGCCCGAGCTTGTGGAGAGGCTCATAAAATGCCTCGGCATATACCCGATAGGGACGGTCATCGAGCTGAATACCGGTGAGATTTCGATCGTCAAGATGACCAACCACACTCACCCGCTCCAGCCCGTCGTAACGATGCTCTTCGACAAGGAGAAGAGGCCGTTCCCGGAGCCCTTCGAGGTGGACCTCAAGGACGAGATCGGGCGCTGGATCATAAGCTCGCGCGACTCCGACGCCTTCGGCGTGATGGTCAACGGGGTTACGGCTTAAGTCTTTTCTCCAGCGTCCTTACGCTTTAATACCTTGTAAAAGAGACGGCCCCCGCCCCTTAAAAAGGGCGGGGGCCGCTTTTTTAGACCCGCAGGTAAATATTGGCCCGCATTGGGAGAGAGGGCGGTTTCAGGGAGTGAAGTTTGTGATAGAAAGATTTATTTTGGGATTTTCTTATTTCTTGGCTGAAGAGCTTTTTCCGCGTTGCCGTCGTTTCTTGGAGGTAGGGTTCTGGCCGCTTTCTCCCTCACTGCCCCGCGCGCTTCGCCCGCTTAACCGCTGCACTTGATTCCTCCCCGCTCGCACACACCGTGCGGTGGGCAATTTTAAAGGACCTCATCTGGCTTATATATAGTTTACAGTTATAGGGGCCGCTCTTAATCCGCCGTACGCCAGTACCCTACGCCTTAGGCGGCCTCACCCTACGCCCCGCTTGTGTTTGGAAAGACAAGACTCGAAAATCGAGAAGCATCTTTTTTAATCCGCCGTGCGCCAGCAGGATGGGCTGCGCCCACCATTTACGAAAGAGTAGCCATATCTTGGCGGGCATTGCTCACTCTACGCTACTTGAACAATGTCTTTGGTCTAATGCCGCCTTAATTTTCATTTGGTAAAATGGGAACTGTGAACGGGATAAAAAGGCGGTATACGCCGTAACACTTTTAACCAGGAGGTGCTGAAATGGACAGGGAAAAAAAGATTGCCACAATAATCTACTACGCGGTCACAGCCGTCATAACGACAGCCATGCTCGCGGGCGCTCAGATACCGCAGAGTTTTCTTTCATAGACTCTGAAGCGGTGAACTGAAAAGAGGAGGCCTTCTGGCCTCCTCTTTTTTTTTGCTGGTTCAGGTTTGTAACCAGAACCCTGAATTTCGTATGGCAGCCGCGAATCATTCGTGTTCAATCTGCAAGATTGAGCCCGCCAGTAGTTGTCAGCTTATTATTCCTGCCAAACACCTGGGTGTTGTCCACCGCCGAAAGCAAAAAATTGAACATTACCACAATGATGGCAGGTAAAAATCTCTGGCGGGTTCAGGGTTGTAACCTGAGCCCTGAATTTCGTATAGCAGCCGCGAATCATTCGGGTTCAATCTGCAAGATTGAACCCGCCAGAAAATATTAATGACTATATTGCGTAATATACAATATTTTGGAATGAATCACAAATGCGGACTACAGGAACCAAATCACCCCCATATTCCGACAGAAGGTCCACTCGCCGCCGCCAGCCAAGGCAGGAAAATCTGAAACACCCCTCAAAAAACTCCCCTCTGAAAACTTGATATTAATCATAGAGTAACGGCCCACTTATGATATATTGTTGACATGAACTCGGACCATCAATAGGAGGGTTTTATGTCTGAAAATGTAGTAACGCTTGATCTGAGGACCATCCCGGTATTTGAACGCCACCCTAAGATATTCGACGCCTGGGAGGATTTGGAGGCCGAAGAGGTCCTCCGGATAATAAACGACCACGACCCCAAGCCGCTCCACTACCAGTTCGAGGGCGAGTACCCGGAGACCTACAGGTGGGATTATGTCACCAAGGGGCCCGAGGAATGGGTCGTGAACATCACCAAGCTTAAGCTCGCCGAGGCCTCCGGCGAGGAGCTTAAGAGGAAGGTCGAAGAGGCCCTCGACGAGGTAAGGCCGTACCTTCAGGCCGACGGCGGGGATGTCGAGCTTATCGACATAGACGACATCGCGAAGGTCGTCAAGGTGCGGCTCGTCGGGGCCTGCGGCGGCTGCCCCTCGGCCGCAATGACCTTGAAGTCAGGGGTAGAGAACACGATAAAAAAATACGCCCCGGAGATAAAGGCCGTGGAGCCCGTGTAAAGGCATTTCCTTTTTGCGCGTTCCGGTTGGCTTTATTTAAACGGCAGGCGGGGTATCCCCCGCCTGCCGTTTTTTTTGACGGAGACCGGATCTGTCAGGTTCTGTAAGAGGGGGTCGCCATGAGGCGCTCTATCCTGCCCTCCGGAATCTCCATACATCCTGGAAGGCATATATCAGCCGCCTGCCGCCTTCTTCCCGATGGCTTACGGCTCCGTAAGGCTCCGGCTCCTTAGCGTCTTTTTGGTCCGCTACATCTCCAAAAACCCCCTGTGGGCGTGCTTCAAGACCCACTGCAGGCCTCTGCCGCAGGTATCGTAGTAATGCGCGACCTGGTAGTTGCAAGTCGAGAGGCACTTCTCGTTGCACTCTTTTTTCTGAGCCGCGAGGTCCTCGTTTTCAGCCAGCCTCTGCCCCTTGTATATGCTCCCCCAGTCCTTCCCGGAGGAGTAGAGCTCGAAGCAGGGCGCAAGGGTCCCGTCGGTCCTTATGACAAGGGAGTTGAACCCGGCGCGGCACTTCCAGTCCGGCGGCCTGTGGCGGACAAAGTCCTTCATGGCCCTCAGGTGCTCAACGGAGTTCACCATCGGGTATCCGCTTCCGCTTTTCTCAACGAGCCAGTCGGAAAGCTCGTCTACCTTCCTGTAGTAGTCCTCTGTTATCCAGTAACCCCTGTCGCCGTACTTGTAGTGGCTCTGCTCTATGACAGGGGCCTCGTTTATGTGATAGTCCGTCCCGATGTTGTATCTGCGGGCTATCTGCGTAAGCTCCTTTACGTCGTCCATGTTCCCGGCCGTTATGTTTATGTTGAAAAAAACGATGTACCCGTACTTCTCCTTCATCTTCACCAGGTACTTGAACTGCGGCTCTATCCTTTTAAAGCTCTTGGGAAGGCCGGGCTTCTCATCAATCGTATCTACGGCGATGTTTACGGCGGCGACTCCCGCCGAGCCGGCGTGGTCGATAAAATACCTGTCCATCAGTATCCCGTTTGTCGGGAGGTACATGAAAAACCCTCTGGAGCTTCCGTACCTGATGACCTCGGTTATGAAGTCTTTCCTTAAAAGCGGCTCGCCCCCCATTATCGCCACCACCCTGCACCCGGAGGTCTTGAGCCAGTCAATGCTCTTTTTGGCCACTTCGAGCGTCATGCCCCTCACCTGGTTGTTCCAGGTGTAGCAGTAGTAGCAGTTGACGTTGCACCTCCACTCGGTGTAGAGATACGAAAGGAGCGGCCTGAACTCGCCCCTGTGATATCGCGATTTAAGATAAGGTATGAACCAGCACCTCAAGCTCCTTATGGCGTTTCTGGTCCTGTACCTTGTCTTCGAAAAATTGTTATCCCCGTCAATCGATGAGATTTTGTTCTCCGACGACCTTTCCAGCCTCATAGTCGCCCTCCTCTAAAGTCGGTTATCCGGACCTGAAGAAATTCTGTCGTCTATGGAAATTAATACACCGTTTCCGCAAACCGTCAACTCCGCCCCAAGGGCCTTTCCTGAAAGACCCTTTATTTCAGCGGTCTAACAGGATGCTGAAAAAAGTCCTTCCATGGCTTTTTCAGCAACGATTTGTCTGAAGTGAATTGCAGAACGTTGTTCTGCCTGGCAAGGAATCTTGCATTCTTAAAGCTCGCCTTATGCCGCCCCTTTGACGGGGCTGCAGACGGCGAGCGGCCAGTCAGCCAAATCTCGCAAATTGCTCGACTTTTTTGTCTCGCAATTTGGCAATCCGTCCATGGATTGCCTGCAGGTTGCGTTTTTCCGCAACCTGCTTAAAGGCCCTGAGGCGCAAGCCCCGGGAAGGGTTCACAGGCGGTCTTTTTAGAAATCCGTGGCGGGTGCCGAAGGTTTCGTGTTACACTTCCTGCGCTTGATCTGACAAAAGAGCGGAGGAGGGCGCGATTTGAAGCTTACATTCGTCGGAGGGGCCTCTACCGTAACAGGCTCTTGTTTTTACCTTGAAGTCAACGACCTGAAGATACTTGTCGAATGCGGGATGCACCAGGGCAACGGAAGCGATGACTTGAACTTGAGGCCCTTCCCCTTCGACCCTAAGACGATAGACTGCATATTCCTCACCCACGCCCACATAGACCACTCGGGGCTTCTCCCCAGGGCCGTAAAACAGGGCTTCAGGGGCAGGGTCTTCACCACCCCCGCCACTAGAGACCTCCTTGAGCCGATGCTCCTTGATTCGGCAAATATACAGCAGAGCGACGCCGAATGGCTCACCAGAAGGAACATACGGGCCGGAAAGCCTCCGGTGGAGCCGCTCTACACCGTGGCCGACGCCGAGAGCCTGTTCCCTCTCTTCGACCTCAAACCTTACGGCAAGCTCTTCCACCTCGGCAGCGGTGTAAAGTACAGGTTCATAGACGCGGGCCACATTCTGGGCTCCGCGAGCCTCGAGTTCTGGTACCAGGACAGCGCGAAAGAGAAGAAGATCGTCTTCTCCGGGGACATAGGAAAGATAGACAACCCCATAATAAGGGACCCGGAGCCGCCTCCCGGGGACGCCAACTACATCGTCATCGAATCGACCTACGGCAACAGGCAGCACAAGCCGATGAAGGAGACCATAGACGAGTTCGTGGGCGCGATAAAGTCCACCTTCAAGCGGGGCGGGAACGTCTACATACCGTCATTCGCCGTTGGAAGGACGCAGGACCTCATCTACATTTTGAATAACCTCGTCAGGGAAGGGCGCCTGTACAGGATAGACGTATACCTCGACAGCCCTCTGGCCGAGAAGGCCACGAAGGTCTATGTAAAGCACCCGGAGCTCTATGACGACGAGGCGAGAAAGCTCTTCACCACCATGCAGACCGACTCCTCGATAAGGCTCCACTTCGTGCAGACGGCGGAGGAGTCGATGAAGCTCAACAGGTTGAGATCCGGCAACATCATCATCGCCGGGAGCGGCATGTGCGAGGGCGGAAGGATCGGCCACCACCTCAAGCACAACCTCTGGAGGGCCGAGTGCGGGGTCATCTTCGTAGGCTACCAGGCGCACGGCACCCTGGGCCGCAAGATAGTCGACGGCGCAAAGAGCGTCAACATCCTCGGCGTTGAGGTGGCCGTGAGGGCCGCCGTCCATACGATAAACGGCTTTTCCGCCCACGCCGGGCAGTCCGGGCTTCTGGACTGGCTCTCGAACTTCAATGACTCCCCGGAGGTCTTCGTCGTCCACGGCGAAGAATCCTCGGCCACAACCTTCATGGAGCGCATCCAGGAGCGGTACGGGTTCAAGACCCGCCGCCCGGCGGACGGCGAAACTGTGGAGATATAGAAGGCCGCCGCTCACCGGAGAGCGGAGAGAGGCTGCACCGCACGGCTAATTAAGGAAACTAACTTCTCAGCTACAGGCGGGTTCAGGTTTGCAACCTGAACCCTGATATTTTGTTGCTTAATCGATTGGACAAAACTTAATCCGGCCACTGCGCTGAAGAGTCTTTTACGCACTTCCGTGCGTTTCTTGGGGGTAGGGTTCTGGCCGCTTTCCGCCTCCCCGCCCGGGTTTATTAAAGACAAGGCAAAAAGGGTGTTCTTAATTAGCCGTACGCCAGTACCTCCCCGCTCGCGCCCACCGTGCGGTGGGCAATTTTAAATAACCAATCCGGCACATCGTTAGCGGGTGTACGGTCAGCTTTTAATTAGCCGTACGCCAGGACCGTGCGGTCGGCAATTCCTGAAACTGACCGATTGCCACAGACGGCCCCTACCGTAAACCGTTGCCCCTTCAAACCCGCCGTACGCCAGTACCCTCACCCTACGCCCCGCTGGGTTTGTGTAAGACAAGAACAAAATGCAGTCTTTCAAACCCGCCGTGCGCCAGCACCCGTGCGTCAGGACCGTGCGGTCGGCAATTCTTAAAACTGACCGATTGCCGCAAACGGCCCCTATCCTAAATCGCTACGCCTTCAAACCCGCCGTACGCCAGGACCGTGCGGTCGGCAATTCCTGAAACTGACCGATTGCCGCAGACGGCCCCTACCGTAAACCGTTGCGCCTTCAAACCCGTCGTACGCCGGTACCTGTACGATTAATTCCAGATTAAAACAACATTATTCAAGGTTTAATTGGGTCTTTGAGGAGATTTAATATTGGCATGGTATAGTTTAATCAATGAGGGGCTCATGGCGGGCCCGAAGAAGTGAGGTGACGGCGCCTCGATGATTGCAAAAACGGCGGGTAGTAAAGAATTGAGACTCCTTTAGAACCTGCCAGAAGAAGAGACCGACCTTAAAGGGTTTAAAATATAGATGACTGACAGGAAGGCGGGCTTGGAGACAAGCCCGCCTTCCTGTTTTTGCGCCCCGATGAAACCTCCTCGCGGCAATTCTACGGGGCAGCTCCCCAAAAGCCCGCCCCGCCCAGCGGAGCGGGTGAAAAAAAAGCCGGACAGGGCAACTTGTCCGGCTTCGGTCTTTTATGTATTTTCTCTTATTTTTAACAGTTCTTAAAACCCCGGGGCTTTAACCGGGGAGGGTTCATTCCGCGTAGGCCTCGTGCTTTTTTTCGTGGTCCGCGTTGGTCCTTGTCCTCGGGAACTGCGGCGCGACCTCGGGCTTTATCGGCTGGAACCTCTTTACCTGCACCATGTGCGGGTTATGGCACTCGGTGCAGACCCACCACCTCTTCTTGCCGCCCTTCGTCCACTGGCCTATCCTTTTTCCGTGTATGCCGTCCCTCCAGTCTATGTAGACCTCGCCGTGGCATTTGCCGCAGAGCTTCTGCGGCTGGTCGAAGCTTATCTCAGCGCCCTTGTGGTCCATGAGGGTGTCGCGGTTTCTGGCGTTGTGGCAGTCAAGACACCAGAAGGCGCCCCTGCCGTGCTTGAGGTCGAGTGAATCCGGGACGATGTCCTGGTGCATGGCAAGAGCGCGCGGGTTCTTGTCCTTGGGGTACGGCACCATGACTCCGTTATGGCAGGTGGTGCACGGCATGAAATATTTGAGCTGCTTCGTCCTCGGCTTTACCACGGCCTCCTCGTGGGTGTAGTCCGCCTCTATCGGCATCGGGCCCATCTTCTGGGTCCCGTAGTACGGGTCTCCCCACCAGAGGACCCCTCCGGTCGTCTTTGAGCACTTGACGTTAGGCAGGCCCGGCTTTACCTCGGTCCTCTCCACCGTCGTGTACCCATCTCTACTCTCGAAGCACTCGGCAGGTTCGGCCGCGGCCGCGGCCTGGGCCGCGGGGGCCTGGGCGAAGACCGCCGAAGAGAACAGAATCCCTGAGAAGACCGGGAGACAGAGGGCGGCGAGCTTTAAGAACCTTTTGTTAATCATGGGCCACCTCCTTTGCCGTCTCCTCGGGCAAGGCCGAACTCCACGCGTGCGAGTGTCTGACCTCTCCTAAAAGGACCCCTATGGCCCCCTTGGCAAGGACGGTGAAGACGAAGAGCCCGGAGGCCCAGCCCCCGGCCGTGTTTATTATCTCGTACCAGGAAGGCGCGTACTCGGAGAACTCGCCTATCGGAGTCGGGATGAAGGCCGGGACCACAAGCCCCATGCCCTTGTCTATCCAGATGCCGACGAATGTAAGGACGCACGCAAGCGGCAGATAGAACCCGGTGTCCTTCCTGAACCTGGGTATCAGTAAAATAACGAAGGCCGCCACCATGAAGACTATCGAGGACCAGTACCAGAGGACAAGCCCCGTAAGCCCGTGCTTCCCGAACATGAGGTACTGGAGCGAAAAAGAATGCTCGGTCGACGGGTAGAGCTCGGTCACGACCTCGGAGAGCGTCAGGAAGAGCGCTATGCCGAGGCAGTAGGTGACTATCTGCGAGAGTATGTCAAACGCCTCGTCGCCTATCTTGAGCTTCGTGTTCTTCCTTATTATCAGGAAAGAGACTATGATCATCGACGGGCCCGCGGCGAACGCGGTCGAGATGAACTTGATGGGCATCATCGAGTGGAACCACATCGGCCTTGAAGGCATCGTGTTGATGAGGAAGGCCGTCACGGTGTGTATGGAGAGCGCCCAGGCTATCGATATGTAGACCAGGGGCATGTAGAGCATCTTGTTGACTTGGACCCCGGTGTACCTGCAGTAGAGGTAGTAGAAGCCGCAGACGACATTGAGTCCGAGGTAGCCGTTCAATACCAGGACGTCCCACGCGAGCATGGAGTTGGGCCAATTGAATATCCCTATGCCCGGTATCAGGTGCCAGAGCCTGTCGGGCCGCCCCATGTGGAACATGATGAAGATGATGACCATGAAGACCGCCGATATGGCGAGCATCTCTCCGAGGACGACTATCTCTTTCAGTTTCTTGTGGTGGTAGACATAAGAGGGGAAGACGACCGTCACCGCGGCGGCGGCCACGCCGACCAGGAAGACAAACTGGGCCTCGTACAGCCCCCAGCTCACCTGGTCGTTGTAGTTCGTCACTATCATGCCCTGTGAGAACTGCGTGAAGGCGGTATAGGACATGAGGAGTATGAAGAACCCGAGGAAGGCCAGCCAGGTGTAGTACTTCCGGCTGCCTTTCAACAGGGCGTATGATACAAAATCGATGGCGAAACTGATAGATTCGTGCATACTCACCCCTTAGTCTATAAAGTAAAAGAATTTCGGGTACGTGTTTAGGTCAGCCTTCAGCCTGAAGACCCTCTTCCTGTCAAGGATCTTCCTGACCTCGCTCTCCGGGTCAAGGAGGTTGCCGAATTTGCGCGCCCCGACCGGGCATACCTCAACGCACGCCGTGTACCTGCCTTTCCTCGTCCTCTGGAGACAGAAGGTGCACTTCTCGGCAACTCCCTTCATCCTCGGGCGGTTCCCCAGGTAATGGGTCACCGGGTTCATCTCATCGGCCGGGAGGTTGGGTTCGCCCCAGTTGAACCTCCTGGCCCAGTACGGACAGGCCGAAACGCACATCCTGCACCCTATGCACCAGTTGTAATCGATGACGACGATGCCGTCGGGCTCCCTGTAGGTGGTCCTTACCGGGCAGACCTTGACGCAGGGCGGTTTTTCGCACTGCATGCACTGCATCGGGAAGTAGAAGTGCCCCTTTTCGGGGACCTCATCGGGCTCGTAGTAGTGCTCGCCCTCAAGGGTGACCCCTGAGTTCTCGTAGGCGTTGCCGCCGACCTGGATGCCGTAATCCCTGGGGTACCCCTTGTCCATGTTCTCCTGGGTGAAGTTCCCCTTCTCCATCTTCAGGACCCTTATCCACTGGATCTCCGGGTTGTTCCTCGACTGGTTGTTCTCTTTCACGCAGGCGTAAACGCATCTCCTGCAGCCTATGCACTTCTGGATATTGAGGGCGTAGCCGTAAAGAACCCCTTCCATCGCTGGCGAGCCGTCCACGGTGGTCTTTTTCCCGTACTCTTCCGTGTACCTCTGCTCAAGCCTCTCTATCGCCTCTTTCTTCTCCTCATCCGTCATGAGGCGGTAGTTCTTCTGGAACCACTCGGCCCATGTGGCCTTGGCCTCGGCCTCCGTGGAGCCCGTGAGGAGCGTGGCGGCGCCGGCAAGGGTGGCCGCTCCGAGGGTCCCGGCGGCTATGTCTTTAAGGAAGCCGCGGCGGGACTTGGTTTTTTCCTCGGTCTTTTCTTCAGGTATTTTCTTTTCGTCGTTTGACACGGTAGCCCCCCAAATAAGGATAACTGTAGATCAGGCCTCTTTCTTATAGTCCTCTACGAGCGTCTTTACGAGCGCCTTTTTCTCTTCCCTACTCATAACGACATACTCTCTTGCGGCCATCGCCCGGTCGCCGGGCAGCACGTCCTTCAGGTACTGCTCCTGCGGGTTCTCCCCCGGTATCAGATCTACGGTCTTCTTGGCCACCGCGGCGGTAGCCGTGACGGCGACTCCGGTGAAGAGCGCCTTTTTGAGAAATCCGCGCCGGGTCGCTTGGGTCTTCATCCTGTTGTCTATCCCGGCCTTCAAGGCTTCAAGGCTACTTTCTTTTTTATCAGCCATACTGACCTCCGGTGTTAAATAACTCTGTTAATTTTTTCAGAAGAGAAGTGTTGACAGGAGGGTATATCCCCTCGTCCGCATCCTTGGCGCCGCAGCCGGCACAAGAAGTAGCGATGAATGACAGGCCGTTGAGCCTTTTTTGATCTCCGGGCGCTCAACTCGCCGCAGGCTTGCATAGAGCGGTTTTCGGGGCGCGTACCAACGGAACCCGGCGACTTGCCATGCGGAGGCTTCACTGAAACCTCCGCAATCAAAAACCCTCTGGACCTCCGGAGCGTTAAAAAAATAAAAACGGCATAAATCTTTCTGTGTAGATAAATACTATAACAATTAGTACCGCCTGTCAAGAAAGTTTTTGTATACAGTATTCAGAAAAAAAGCGCCTTTAAAAGGCCGCGCATTCAAAAAACAGGGTTTTAATCCAAAAAAGGTGCTATAATTTTTCCTTATGGGACCCCTACTTCTACGGCATATTACGCTTGAGCTCGACGAAAGGCTCTCCGGAGGGGTGGTCTCCAGGGTCCACCAGCCGGATGAAAAAAATCTTCTCATAAAGGTATTCGTCGGCGGCCACGAGGAGCGGCTTTTGATCTCGGCGCATCCGTTGTTCTCAAGGATGCACCTGACCGGACGCGCCTTTGAGAACCCTCCGGCGCCCCTGAGGTTCTGCGCCTTCTTAAGGAGCAGGATCACGAACGCGCGGATAGACGGCATAAGTCAGGCGGAGGGCGAAAGGATAGTCCGTATCGGGCTTAAAAAAAAGAACGGCGACTCGATAGAGACGATGACCCTTGTAGCCGAGCTTACGGGAAAGTCCGGCAACCTGATCCTCCTTGACTCCGCCGGAGTGATACTCGACGCCCTGAGGTACTTCGACCCTGAGACATCCGTCAGGGCTGTGGTGCCGGGCCTGCCGCTAACTCCTCTGCCCCCGGCCCCCGTAGCCGCGGAAGTGGAGATTCCGAAAAAAGCGGGTGAGAGCTGGAACGAGGCCGCCGACAGGTATTACTCGGCCCTCCTTGACGACGAGGTCTTCACCCTTGAGAAGTCCCGTTTGAGACGGGCTATCAACGAGGCCGCGAAAAAGGCCGCCAGGAAGCTCAATAACCTTCTCGGGGACAAAAAAAGGGCCGAGGCCGAAAAGGGGTATGGCGGGCTCGGCGAGCTTATAGTATATAACCTTAAAGACATAAAACGCGGAGCGACCGAGGCCGAGGCGGTAGACTACTCGCTCGAACCTCCCGCCGCAGTGAAAGTAAAGCTCGACCCGAAGCTTTCTCCCAAAGAGAACGCTGAGAAGTACTTCAAGCGGGCCAAAAAGGCGAAGGTCGCTTTAACGCTCCTCGGCGAAAGGATACCGAAGGTAGCTGACGAGATCGACTACATCGATACCCTTGTCTACGAGCTTGACGACCTGAAGACGAAAGAGGACCTGGCGCTTTTGAAAGACGAACTGGTGGAAGGGGGATATCTCAAGGAGATGACCGGGAGAGTAAAGACAGGACCCGTTGAGAAGGTGGAGCCGGTAAGGAGGTTCACATCTACCGAAGGCTTTGAGATACTCTGCGGCAGGAGCGGGCCCGGAAACGACCTCATAGTAAAGAAGTACGCCGCCAGCGAGGACATCTGGTTCCATGTCTCGAAGATGCCCGGCTCCCATGTCCTTATTAAGGTCGCCGGAAGAGGCGCGGAGCTTACGAAAAAGACTATAGAGGAGGCGGCCTCTTTAGCGGCCTGGCACAGTAAGGCCCAGAACGCCTCCAAGGTCGAGGTGATATACGCCGAAGCCAGGCATGTCAGGAAACCCCGCGGCGCCAAGCCCGGGATGGTGACCGTAAAAGAGCACAAGTCCATACTGGTACGACCGAAAGAGCTTGCCGGGGGGAGCCTGTAGATGAAGCATACATTTCTTTTCAAGGAAGGGCTCTGGGTCGTAAAGGGCGAGTACACCGGCAGGGACGGCAATGTCGTGAACATGGAAGGGGAGACGCGGACCTTTCACGCCCGCTCCTCATGGGTCACGGAGGGGTATGTGAGGCTCTTGATGAAGGACGCCCCGGTGCAGTTCGACAACCGCTACGAGATAGTCCCCTTCGACAAGGAGAAGAACTACACTACATGGAAGTCCTTCAACCCGGCTCTCGGGAGCTTTTCCGGGAGGTTCGTCGTAGTCGACGACACCCTCATCTCCACCTTCACATCAAAGGACAACGAGTACTCCGGGGCCGAGATACTCATACAGATAAGCGACACGCACTACAGGAGCCGGGGCTTTGTATTCAAGAAAGAGGAACGGATGTCTTCATGGGCCGCCGACCTCATGAGCACCGGGCATCTGCTGCACTGAGATAAACTAAAAAGCTGGTTCAGGTTTGCAAACCTGAACCCTGATATTTTTTAGTGCTTAGTCGGTTGGAAAAAGACTTGATCCGGCCGCTGTGCCAAAGACCTTTTTCCGCACTGCCGTGCGTTTCGGGGCTATTGCTCCGTTCGCTGTCAAGCTCGCTCTCAATAAATACTGAAGCTTGCTCGCTCGCTTTCCTTTAGGCTCTCTCCGCAATGCCCCTTGGTATTGTTAAAAAATAAAATACCCAAAGCGGGTTCAGGGTACAACCCTGAACCCGCAAAAAA
>JACRCJ010000138.1 GCA_016219075.1 Deltaproteobacteria bacterium
GGCTTGTCATGCGTGAAAAAGTCATAATCTACGGGAAAGACACCTGACCGTACACTACCGCGGCCCGTGGGGAATACGCAAAAAAAGGTTTTGAAGTCCGTTATGTGAATGTGTTGGCGTCTCCCGGGAACATGGAGGAGATGCTCAGGGTCAGCGGCGGCCAGAGGATGGTCCCCGTGATAGTCGAAGGCGGGGTGATGGTGCAGGGCTTCGGCGGGTCCTGAGCGGTCTGAATGAGGCCCGCAGGCTGCGGGTCAAAGAAGACCGGAGAGACGGATAAGGCCGAACGGGTTCTACCGGGGCGGCCTTTTCTTAAATGAACGAAAGACGCTCCCCGGGGTTTTTTCAGCCCCGGGGGCTTTGAAATTCTCCGCCATGAATGGTGGAGAATTTCAATGGTAAGGAAAGATCATTTATATTTGCCACTCCTTGACCCGCCACTAAAGCGACGGGATTGCGGAGTGGCACGCCCAATGAACCACCCCCGGAGCAAGCTCCGGGGTATCTCCTTAAGCCTCCCCTCCCTTGATGGGAGGGGACTGAGGGGAGGGTGAAAACCTGTTTTCACCCCCAACCTTCCCTCCCCCAACGAGGGGGAGGATTTTAAAAGGAAACCCAGTAGCAAGCTACAGGGAATTTTGTGATTCAAGCCATTATAAAAAACATAAAAAGACGCTGAAGGAGGATCGGAACGGAGATGGAGAGGACGCTTTCAATAATCAAGCCCGACGGGGTCAGGAAAAATATCATAGGCGACGTCGTCAAAAGGTTCGAGAAGAACGGGCTCAAGGTGGCCGCCATGAAGATGGTGAGCCTGTCCAAGAGCGAGGCCGAGTGCTTTTACGCGGTACACAGGGAAAGGCCGTTCTTCGGGAGCCTCACTGAGTTCATGTCCTCGGGCCCGGTTGTGCTGATGGTGCTTGCCGGAGAGAACGCGATACAGAAGAACAGGGACCTGATGGGCGCGACCGACCCAAAAAAGGCCGCCACCGGCACCATAAGGAAGGACTTCGCCGACTCAATCGAGTCCAACATAGTCCACGGCTCCGACGGAGCCGAGACCGCGTCGTTCGAGATAGGCTATTTCTTCAGCGGACTTGAAGTGCTCGCTTAACGGAAAGGTGCCGCATAAATGGAAAGTATCGACAGGATAAAGGCGCACTACAGCTTCACCGCGGGCGACGAGAAGAACCTCGTCTCTTTAAAGCCGGTGATGGAGAAGTACCGCGACAACTTCGTCGTGGAGTTCTATCACTATGTGAAGAACTTCGAGGACGCGCATAAGTTCCTCAAGGACGAGGCCACGGTAAAAAGGCACCAGGACGCCCTCAAGGTCTGGTTCATAAAGCTCTTCAACGGCGACTACGGCCCGAGGTATCTCTCGGAGCTCGAGAAGGTCGGCATGGCGCATGTAAAGATAAACCTCCATGCCCACTATGTAAACGCCGCGTTCCACTTCGTAAAGCAGTATGTCCACGGCGTACTCATTAAAGAGATAACGAATGTAGATGAGCGGGTCTACATGGAAAGGTCTTTCGAGAAGATCCTCGATATAAACCTCGACGTCTTCACAAGCTCCTTCATAGAGGAGGAGAAGAAGTTTTTCCTTTCCCAGAAGTTCGAGTCCTATCTCATACAGTTCGCGAACCGTTTCTCGCACGGCCTCAACATCATACTGGTACTGGGGCTCGTGCTCCTCGGCGTGATGGTAATGGGGCTCTTCGGCTACGACCTTATCCACATACTCGACAGCGGGGACCTCGAGAAGGGCCTTCTGAGCACTCTGGGAAGCCTTCTCATGCTCTGGGTCGTAATAGAGCTGATGGACACCGAGATAAAGCACCTCAAGGGCGGCAAGTTCGCCATAAAGGTCTTCATAAGCGTCGCTCTGGTGGCGATGATAAGAAAGATACTCGTCACGAGTCTTAAGACCGGGGAAGTCGAAGCGCAGCTCTCGCTCATAGCCGGGGTGGCGGTCCTCGGCGTTATTTACTGGCTTATAGCGAAGGTAGACTGATAAGCTCTGCGGCCGTTTGTACGGTCTTTCAGCAATAAACTACCCCGCCGCTTTTCTCGGGGTATTCGAAGGAAATATCGTTAGTCAGCCTACGCGGCAAGCCGCGCTTAATTAAACCCCGACAGGGGATTAAAGGCGGGTACGGGCTGCCTGCGGGGCCAGTGCCTGCCTTCTTCTTTTTTTAAACCGATCCAAGCCGATGAGACCTCCCCCGCTGTCCGTTCCGTGGGCGGGGGCCGGCAAACCCTTCATAGAGAGCGTCAAGCGTAACCGCGCAGGAAGATCAAAACCATGAAAAACCTGAGAGATTTTACATACGAAGAGCTTTTGGAAGAAGTCAGGGAGCTGGGAGAAAAACCTTACAGGGCCGAGCAGATATACGGCTGGGTGTACAGGAAGTGCGCCGCCTCCATAGACTCGATGACGGATGTCTCCAAGGCCTTAAGGGAGAGGCTCAAGGAGAGCTACACTATCGAAGGCCCCAATGTCCTCGAGGTCAAGACCTCTTTCGACGGCACGAAGAAGTTTTTAAGCGAGCTTTCGGACGGCAGCCGCATCGAGTCAGTACTCATCCCTGAGGGCGACAGGCTCACGCTCTGCGTCTCTTCTCAGGCCGGGTGCGCCCTCGGGTGCCGTTTCTGCATGACGGGACTATCAGGCTTCACACGGAACCTGACGCTTTCCGAGCTTAACGGGCAGGTCTTCGCCGCGAAGGGGCTTTTGGGCGAGGGCGAAGCGATAACGAATATCGTCCTGATGGGCATGGGCGAGCCTTTGAATAACTACGACAATGTCTTGAGGTTCGTATCCATCCTTACCGACGGCAAGGGGTTCGGTTTTTCCCACAACAAGGTCACCGTCTCGACCGCCGGGCTGGTCCCCGGCATAAGAAGGCTCGGCGCGGAGGCGAACATAAACCTCGCCGTCTCTTTAAACGCCACTACCGACGAGGTCCGGGACCGCATCATGCCAATAAACAAGAAGTACCCGCTCGACGAACTCCTTGACGCGCTCCGTGGATATCCTCACAACGGGAAAAAGCATGTGACCATAGAGTATGTCATGCTGGCCAATGTGAACGACTCCGTAGAGGACGCCAGAAGGCTTGCAAGGCTCTTGCGGGGCATACCCTGCAAGATAAACCTGATACCCTTCAACCCTTTCCCGGGGTCGCGTTACCAGGCGCCGGATAACCAGAGGGTCTCCACCTTCAGCAAGGTCCTCCAGGACTCCGGTTATTTCGCGATCGTAAGGGCTTCCAAGGGGGCCGACATACAGGCGGCCTGCGGGCAGCTCAAGGGCAGGTACGAGGAGCTGGAGGCCGGGGAGGAAGGGGCCGGGTAGCTGGCCCCTCCGGGCGGTGCGCAACCGCGCGGAACTCCGCGCCACGGTTAAAAAAACATTTGACCCCAAAAGTCAGTGATGTTAAAAAACCTTTGCGAAATATCCAAAATAAATCTCGGGGGAGAAAAGCATGAATGTTGTAGGCGTCATTGGGGGCAGCGGGCTCTATGATATGGAAGGACTGACGGAAGTCAAGTCCGTTAAGGTCGAGACACCCTTTGGAGACCCGTCCGATGAGTACGTTACAGGCATGCTCGGAGACACGAAGATGGTATTTCTGCCGAGGCACGGCAGGGGCCACAGGTTCACCCCCTCGGAAGTGAACTACAGGGCGAACATATTCGGGATGAAAAAACTCGGGGCCGAGTGGATAATCTCGGTCTCGGCCGTGGGGTCCATGAAAGAAAATATTGCCCCCGGCCATATCGTCATAGTGGACCAGTTCTTCGACAGGACGAAGGACAGGCCCTCAAGTTTTTTCGGCAACGGCATAGTCGGCCATGTCGAGTTCGCGGACCCGGTGTGCGGACGCTTGAGCGATGTCCTCTACGGCGCCGCTAAAAAGGCGGGGGCCACCGTGCACAAGGGCGGCACATACATCTGCATAGAAGGCCCCCAGTTCTCGACAAGGGCCGAGAGCAACATCTACAGGTCGTGGGGCGTGGATGTGATAGGCATGACGAACATCCCGGAGGCGAAGCTCGCCAGGGAGGCCGAGATCTGCTACGCCACGGTGGCCCTGTCCACCGACTACGACTGCTGGCACACAACAGAAGAATCCGTGACGGTGGACATGATACTTGAGACATTGAGGAACAATGTGACGATGGCGAAGGAGATCATAAGAAACGCGGCCCCAATCATCCCGGCGAAAAGGGAGTGCAAGTGCGCAAGCGCCATGAAGTTCGCCACCATCACCGACAGGAAAGCGATACCCGCCGGGGCGAAAGAGGACCTCTCCCTTCTTCTGGGCAAGTACCTGTAGGCGGGACGGCGGCGGTTTTTCTATAAACAGACAAATCCCAAGGAGCATATACAGATGAGTATTCTTGTAGTGGGTTCCGTGGCGTTCGACTCGGTGGAGACGCCGTTCGGAAAGGCCGACGAGGTGCTTGGCGGCTCGGCGACCTATTTTTCGACCTCGGCGAGTTATTTTACCGATGTGAAGCTCGTGGCGGTCGTCGGCGAAGACTTCCCGGACGAGCATATAGACAAGCTCAAGGGCCACGGGGTCGATGTCGGAGGGCTTAAAAAGGTGCCCGGCAAGACCTTCAGGTGGAAGGGCCGGTACGAGTACGACCTGAACCAGGCCCACACGCTCGACACGCAGCTGAATGTCTTTTCCACCTTCAACCCCGAGGTCCCCGACAGCTACAGGGACTCCGCGTTCGTATTCCTCGCGAACATCGACCCGGAGCTTCAGATGAAGGTCCTCGAACAGGTCAGGACCCCGAAGCTCGTCGCGTGCGACACGATGAACTTCTGGATAGGCGGCAAACCTGAGGCGCTTAAGAAGCTCCTTAAAAAGGTCGACCTCTTCGTCATCAACGAGGGAGAGGCAAGGGAACTGGCCGGGGAAGCGAGCCTTGTGAAGGCCGCCAGGATAATAATGAACTTCGGCCCGAAGATACTCATCATAAAAAGGGGCGAGTACGGCGCGCTGATGTTCAACGGCAAGTCGGTATTTTCGGCCCCGGCCTACCCTCTGGAGAACATATTCGACCCCACCGGCGCGGGCGACAGCTTTGCCGGGGGGCTCATGGGGTATCTCGCCAACACCGGGGACTTGAGCGAGGAGAACATAAGGAAGGCGATAATATTCGGCAGCGTCATGGCGTCGTTCAATGTCGAGGCCTTCAGCCTTCAGCGCCTGAGTGCTCTGAAACTCGAAGAGATACGGGAGAGGTATTCGGAGTTTAAGCGGTTGACCCATTTCGAAGACATATGATACGATTAAAATTCTCCGCCATGAATGGCGTGGAATTTTGACGGCAAGGAAGGACCGTTTATATTCGCACTCCCTGGGATTGCAGAGCGGCACACCCATTCGAACAGTTACGCTACGCGGGAAGAAATCCCGTAAAAAAAGGTCATTGAGGCTGAATTGAATAGAAACTTAAGTAGCGTCATTTGTCTCATAATCGCCCTTTTCGTCCTCTCGTCGTGCGCCGCCTCGCTCCAGAAGAGAAAGGACGACGCCTCCA
>JACRCJ010000146.1 GCA_016219075.1 Deltaproteobacteria bacterium
CCCCCGAAATGCAACAAGGGGTTACAGCGTGCGCCGTAACCCCTTGATTTTTTTCTGGCTGGGGGACCAGGATTCGAACCTAGATAAACGAGTTCAGAGCCCGTTGTCCTGCCGTTAGACGATCCCCCAGTCGTTCTGTATCCCGTCTAATATAATAATCCCTTAAAATCAAGTCAAGTAAATTTTATTGACAAGGGCAAATTAATTCCTGTATACTTTTAGGTCTTTATATAAGCAGGTTCCGTAAAAACGCCTGCCGGGTCTTTATCGTATGCGGACCGTGGGCCTTGATATGCCCCGGCGGTCGAATCACTGGCCAGGGAGACCCCGGACGGAAGTAGTGAAAAAGTGCGGGAATTGCTCTTCAATTTCAGATAGAATGGTTTGATGAAGATCAATATAATAGACGATATACCCGACGAAGGACTGAGCCTTGATCTGACGGAAGAAGGCCACGCGCTTACTGAACTGGCCGGTGGAAAGCTCGAGTACTCTTTCACCTCGCCGGTGGCGGTGCATCTGGACCTTACAAAGACCGACGGGAATGTATTCGTCTCCGGCGATATAAAGACAGGCATATCCGTTCCATGCAGCAGGTGCTTAAACGAGTTCGTCCTCCCGTTTGAGACCGATTTTTCGATCTTCTACACGATGGGCAAGGAAGAGGAGACGGAAAAGGAGCTTAAGCCCGGAGACATCGACGTAAATTATCTTTCCGGCCCGGAGCTTGACACCACGGAGATGGTGCTGGCGCAGATCACCCTTGAGATGCCCATGCAGCCGCTCTGCAAGCCGGAGTGCAAGGGGCTGTGCCCCAGGTGCGGGGCCGATCTGAACCGTGGGGAGTGCGGATGCCCCTCGGAAGAGAAGGTCGACCCGAGGTTTGCAAAGCTCAAGGGTTTTAAGGTAGAATAGATAACTGGAATAGAGACCTGCCGGGGGTTTTGAGGCCCCGGTCCTTTTAAAGCGTTAAATAACCGGCCTGTGACTAAAATCGCGGCTTATTATTTTAAAAAGAGCTAAACATTAGCGAGAAACTGACAAGAGAGGGACAAAGATGCCGAATCCAAAGAAGAGACATTCAAGGTGTAAAAGGATGCAGAGAAGGAGCCACGACGCCCTGAGCGGTCCGGCCGTTTCAACATGCCCGCAGTGCGGAGAGCCCAAGAGGCCTCATTACGTATGCCCCAACTGCGGCACCTACAAAGGCAGGACAGTCATAAAGAAGGAAGAGGTCTGAAGTTCGGGGCCCCGGGTCTTTTTAAGCCGCGGAGGGAGAGTCCCTCCGCGCGCAATTCCTGTTAACAGCCGGCACTCAAGGCGGCAATCCCTATAAAATTTCAGCCAAAAACATATATGAAAATAGCCGTAGACGCGATGGGGGGCGACCACGCCCCCGCTGTAGTTGTTGAAGGGAGTATTAAGGCCGCGAGCGAATTCAATATCCCCATTATCCTCGTAGGCGACAGGGAGAGGATAGAGGCCGAGCTTAAAAAGCACAAGGGGAACTCCGGGGATATCTCCATCAGGCACGCCTCCGAGGTCGTAGGCATGGACGAAAGCCCCGTCCAGGCCATAAGGAAAAAAAAGGACTCGTCACTGAAGGTCTGCTTCGACCTCGTCAAAAACGGGGAGGCGAGCGCCGTAGTGAGCGCGGGGAACTCAGGGGCCGCAATGGCCGCCGGCATGTTCCTGATGAAGAAGATAAAGGGTGTGGACCGCCCGGCCATAGCCGTAAGCGTGCCTACCATGAAAGGTTCGGCTGTCCTCCTTGACGTAGGCGGCAATGTAGACTGTAAACCGATACACCTCGTGCAGTTCGCCATCATGGGAGAAGTGTACGCCAGGTACGCCCTCAAAATAGACCGCCCCAGGGTCGGCCTCCTCTCAAACGGCGAGGAGGAAGCCAAGGGCAACGAACTTACCAGAGAGACCAACGCGCTCATAAAAAAGACCTCGCTCAACTACATCGGATACGTCGAGGGCAGGGACATCTACCGCGGCGATGTCGATGTGGTAGTCGCCGACGGCTTTGTCGGCAATGTGGTCCTGAAGTTGAGCGAAGGGCTCGTAGAGGCCGTCACGACCATGCTCAAGGAAGAGATAATGGCCACGCTCCCCTCAAAGATAGGATACCTCCTTGCCAGGGGCGCTTTCCGGAGACTCAAGAAGAAGATTGATTACGCCGAGTACGGAGGGGCCCCGCTTTTGGGGATAGAGGGCGTGTGCGTCATCAGCCACGGCAGGAGCAACCCCAAGGCGATAAAGAACGCGATACTCCGCGCCTCCGAGTCCGTCAAGGGCAAGGTCAACAACCATGTCATGGAAGAGATAGCCAAAAACGGGGACCTCACAAAAATCGGCCGTCCCGACGCGGCCTTCGGGGGCTGACCGGATATGCTCAGGGCAAGACTCATCGGGACAGGCTCGTATCTCCCGAAGAAGATACTTACAAACCGGGACCTCGAAAAGATGGTCGAGACCTCGGACGACTGGATATCTTCCCGTACCGGCATAAGGCAGAGGCATATCGCGGCGGACGAGACTACCTCGGAGATGGCCTCAAAGGCCGCAAAGGCCGCCATGAAGGCCGCCGGGGTATCGCCCAGGGACATAGACCTCATAGTCGTGGGGACGGTCACTCCGGAGATGTGTTTTCCGTCGACCGCGTGTTTCGTCCAGTCTCAGCTCGGTATAAAGGCCGGGGCCCCCGCCTTTGACGTCTCGGCGGCGTGCTCCGGTTTTCTCTACGCCCTTGACGTCGCCGACAAGTACATCCGCACAGGCGGGGCCGCCAAGGCGCTCGTAATAGGCGTGGACAGGTTCTCAAAGATAGTCGACTGGAAGGACAGGAGTACATGCGTCCTCTTCGGCGACGGAGCCGGGGCCGTGGTGCTCTCGGCCGAGAAAGGGACAAGGGGCGTCCTCTCCTGCCACATCCATTCGGACGGCCGCCACTGGGAGATGCTGTACGCCGGGAGCCAGTGTCCGCCGAGCCCCTTTGAGGAGAAAGGCGCCGGTGAGCGGTACCTGAAGATGAACGGCAACGAGACCTTCAAGATCGCCGTCAGGACGATGGGCCGGGCCATAGGCGAGGCGATGGAGACAAACGGGCTTGTCCCGGAGGACATCAGCCTTCTTGTCCCGCATCAGGCCAATCTCAGGATCATAAACGCCATCAGGGACAGGCTCTCTCTCCCGGATGAAAAGGTATATACAAATCTCGACAGGTACGGCAACACTTCGGCCGGTTCCATCCCCATAGCCCTCGACGAGGCCGTGAGGGAGGGGAGGGTAAAGAGCGGCGATCTGATACTTTTTGTATCCTTCGGCGGCGGCCTTACATGGGCCTCTTCCGCCGTCAGGTTGTAACCTGGCGCAGATAACCGCTTTTTTTGAAGACCTTGAGACCGGCCCTCCCCGGCGCAACGACCTCCGGGGTGTCAGGCCGTTTAAAATCAACTCATAAGTATGACCGGTTTTTGCCGCGTTTTTTTAACCGGCGGACATAATCTCCACACCTGAGGACATAAGAGATGAGCAAGACCGCAATAGTGTTTCCGGGGCAGGGCTCGCAGTTTGTCTGCATGGGCAAGACCTTCTACGACGAGTTCGACGCGGCCAGAAAGACTTACGAGGAGGCCAACGACGCGCTCGGCTACGACATAGCGCGTCTCTCATTCGACGGCCCCCAGACCGGGCTCGACAGGACGGAGAACACACAGCCCGCGCTCCTTACGGCCGGCATAGCCGCCTACAGGGC
This sequence comes from Deltaproteobacteria bacterium, assembly GCA_016219075.1. Taxonomy (GTDB): domain Bacteria; phylum Desulfobacterota; class GWC2-55-46; order GWC2-55-46; family GWC2-55-46; genus JACRCH01. Next base: position 3,764 of record JACRCJ010000146.1, read on the forward strand.
CTTGTGCGGGAAGGTTCAACTGACGCCCGCGTACTTCGCCGGCCACAGCCTCGGCGAGTACACGGCGCTTGTGGCCGCCGGAGTAATCGAGTTCAGGGACGCGGTGAGGCTTGTGCGCCTGAGGGGCAAGTTCATGCAGGAGGGCGTGCCCGAAGGGGTCGGCAAGATGTGCGCCATCCTTGGGCTCGACCTCGAAGCCGTCACCGTCATCTGCGACTCGGCATCGCTGGACGCGGCCCGGGTCGTTCCGGCCAACATCAACACCTCCGAGCAGATAGTCATATCGGGACACGCCGCCGCCGTGGACATTGCCGCCAGCCTCGCCAAGGAGAGGGGGGCAAAACGGGTGGTGCCCCTTCCGGTGAGCGCCCCTTCGCACTCCCCGCTGATGGAGGGCGCGGCGGAAAGGCTTGACGCCGAGCTTGAAAAGATAAAGTTCGGCTCCTTTAACGCCCCGGTCCTCACTAACGTCGAGGCCGAGCCTCTCACGGACCCTTCAAGGGTCAGGGAACTCCTAAAGCTCCAGCTCACAAGCCCCGTAAGGTGGGTCGACATTATAAAAAGGATGAGAGCGGACGGGGTCGGCACGGTCATAGAGGTCGGGCCGGGAAAGGTCCTCACAGGGCTTGCCAAGAGGATAGAGAAGGAGATGAACGCCTTAAGCTTGAGCGAGGCAGGCGACATGGACAGGGTCCTCGAGGCCCTGAGATAGTTTTAAGCCTTTGATTAAAATTCTCCGCCATAAATGACGGAGAATCTTGATGGTAAGGAAAAATCATTTATATTTGCCACTCCTTGACCCAACGCTAACGTTACGGGATTGCGGAGTGCACACCCATTCATAAGGAGGAGACATGCAACTTTCAAGCAGGGTGGCCATTGTTACGGGCGGCGGGCAGGGGATCGGAAAAGCCATAGCCTTGAAGCTTGCCTCATACGGCGCCGACGTGGCCGTGGCGGATGTGAACCTTGAAAAGGCCGAAGAGGTGGCCAAAGAGATCAGGAACATGGGCAGGCGCGCCATGGCCCTCAAGGTCGACGTGGTAAGCGTGAAAGAGACCGAGGAGATGGCCGAGAAGGTCTACAAGGAGCTTGAGGCCATACATATACTGATAAATAACGCCGGTATCACGAAGGACGGACTGCTCCTGAGGATGAAGGAAGAGGACTGGGACGCCGTGATGAATGTCAACCTCAAGGGCGCGTTCAACTGCACCAAGGCCGCGCTCAAGTACATGACCAAGATGAAGTGGGGCAGGATCGTCAATATCGCCTCGGTGGTGGGCGTGATGGGCAACGCGGGGCAGGCGAACTACGCCGCCAGCAAGGCGGGCCTCATCGGGCTTACAAAGACCATAGCAAGGGAGTTCGCCAGCCGCAACATCACCTGTAACGCCGTCGCCCCCGGTTTCATAGAGACGGCCATGACCGACACCCTCCCGGAGAAGGTCAAGGAAGACCTCCTGAAGCAGATCCCCCTCGGGAGGCTCGGAGGCGCCAACGATGTGGCGATGGGGGTGGTTTTTCTCTCCTCGAACGCCTCGAATTACATTACAGGGCATGTGCTTAACATAAACGGCGGGATGGTCATGCAATAGGCTTGATTAAAATTGACATTGACCACCGTTGGTGTTATACAGTAAAATTAATCTTTTCGCTGATCACAGCACGGCCCCCGTGGCCTGAAGCGGAGTGCGGCAGGCTTCTCATGAAGGCTTCTCCGGCTTAAAAGCGTCGGGTTTTCATGATGTTATAAAAAATAAAAAACATATCCATTATCAGGAGGTATTCAAATGTCATCAGTTGAAAATAAGGTAAAGAAGATAATCATAGACCAGCTTGACGTGACCGAGGAAGAGGTGACCTCCCAGGCGTCTTTCGTCGACGACCTCGGCGCCGACTCCCTCGACACCGTCGAGATGGTAATGGCTTTTGAAGAAGAGTTCTCGATAGAGATACCCGATGAGGACGCGGAGAAGATAAAGACCGTAAAGGACGCTGTAGACTACATACAGAAGAAATCGGCCAAGTAGACCGGGGCCGGGCCCCGGCCTGTATTTATGGCCTTTACTGGATAGTGGAGCCTCTTAACTGGCTCTCATGCCGCTTAACCTCCGGGTCCTATCCTGCAAGCTCACTAATATAAGATACCGTGGCCGTGGTCTTCGGGGCCATATCCGTAAGTCATCGGCGGGTCTGCCAGTCCTGCGGGTCTTTTAACGGAAGGTTTTTTTACGGCGGGACCTCCTGGGCGTAACATGGCCCAAAGGCCGGGTCTTAAGTCCCGTAAAAAAACGCCTCCAAAACAAAAATTATGAAAAGAGTAGTCATAACAGGTGTAGGAATAGTAAGTCCGCTCGGCTCAGGAGTCGAGAAGTCATGGAAGGCGGCCAAGGAAGGGGTCTGCGGCATCCGCGCAATCACCCGGTTCGACACCACCGACTTTCCGGTAAGGATAGCGGGCGAGGTCCCGGACTTCGACCCGTCTGACTTCATCGACAAGAAAGAGCTTAAGAAGATGGACCTCTTCATCCAGTACGCCGTTGTCGCAAGCCTCATGGCGTACAGGGACTCCGGTTTCACCGTGACCGAGGAGAACGCCGAGAGGGTGGGCGTATACATCGGGGCCGGGATAGGGGGCCTGGGGGCCATCGAGCACTGGCATACGGTCTTGAAGGAGAAGGGCCCCGACAGGGTGACCCCGTTTTTCATACCGATGGTCATAATAAACCTTGCCTCGGGGCAGGTCTCGATAAAGATAGGCGCCAAGGGGCCAAACAGCTGCGCCGTTACCGCGTGCGCGACCGGCACGCACTCGATAGGCGACGCCTACAGGCTTATAAAGAGCGGCGAGGCCGATGCGATGATAGCCGGAGGGACGGAGTCCACCATTACGCCTCTCTGCGTGGCCGGTTTCAACGCCATGAAGGCGCTTTCGACCCGTAACGACGACCCAGGCAGAGCAAGCCGCCCGTTCGACAGGGACAGGGACGGTTTCGTTGTCGGAGAGGGCGCCGGAGTCGTTGTGCTCGAAGAGATGGAGTCGGCTAAAAAGAGGGGGGCGAAGATATACGCCGAGGTCGTCGGATACGGGATGAACTCGGACGCCTATCACATGACTACCCCGTCCCCCTCGGGCGACGGGGCCGCGCGCTGCATGTCGCTTGCGCTGAAGAGCTCGGGGCTCAACCCCGAGGATATCGGCTACATCAACGCCCACGGGACTTCAACCTATTATAACGACCTCTACGAGACGATGGCGATAAAGAAGGTATTCGGCGAGCACGCCAAAAAGCTCGCCATAAGCTCCACAAAGGGCATGACGGGGCATCTATTGGGCGCCGCGGGCGGCATAGAGGCGGTATTCAGCGCGTTGACCGTGCACGAAGGCGTGCTGCCTCCGACCGTAAACTACCAGACACCTGACCCGGAGTGCGACCTCGACTATGTACCGAACACCGCGAGAGAGATCAAGGTCAAGGCCGCGCTCTCCAATTCGTTCGGGTTCGGCGGCACGAACGGGGTCCTTGTATTTAAAAGGTTCGAAGGCCGATAGGCCGCCAGCCCGTCGGGCCGCCGGGTTACTGCGGGGTAAGTGTGAGGGCTGCCAGCCCGCCGTCAGCCGGATTATAAGGGCCCGGAGAGGCAAAAGAGGAGTTAATGGAAAAGATCGCAATCGCCAGCGACCATGCCGGCAGGGAACTCAAGGACGACCTCATAGAGTACCTGAGCTCCATAGGGTTCGAGCCCGTGGACATGGGGGTCAACAGCGACAAGTCCGTAGACTACCCTGACTACGGGATACCTCTTGCGGAGAAGGTCTCCGTCGGGGAGATCTCCAGAGGCATTCTGGTCTGCGGCACGGGTATCGGGATGAGCATCCTCGCCAACAAGTTCAGGGGAGTGAGGGCCGCGCTCGTAAACGATGTCTACACCGCGAAGATGGCCAAGGAGCACAACGACGCCAACATACTCGTCATCGGCGGTAGAGTCGTGGGCAAGGGGATAGCAAGAGAGATGCTGAAGACCTGGATCTCGGCCGTCTTCGAGGGCGGCAGGCACCAGAGAAGGCTCGACAAGATCGCCGAGATCGAGAAAAAATGCGGCGACGCGGATTGACAGGCTTTTTTTGAGACACGCTCCCGCTTCCGCCCGTCCGACGGATATGGTATAATCTTTACACTCTCTCATGGTCTTGAGACAGGAGTCTTCAAGGCCCTTATATTTTTTACCAATCGATTCGCGGAGGCTTTCTGAAAATGTCCGGTTTAAAGCATTTTGACCCCGAAATATACGAAGCCATAAGGCTTGAGGCCGAAAGGCAGGAATATAAGCTTGAACTCATTGCCTCCGAGAACCTCGTAAGCGAAGAGGTGATGGAGGCAGCCGGGTCCGTGATGACGAACAAGTACGCAGAGGGGTATCCCGGAAAGCGTTACTACGGCGGGTGCGAATATGTCGATATAGCCGAGAGGCTCGCGATAGAGAGGGCCAAAAAGCTCTTCGGCTGCGACCATGTGAACGTCCAGCCCCACTCCGGCTCCCAGGCCAACATGGCCGTATACATGGCCGCGGTAAAGCCCGGCGACACCGTAATGGGCATGAACCTCTCGCACGGCGGGCACTTGACCCACGGAAGCCCCGTCAACTTCTCCGGCGCTCTCTACAACATCGTCTTCTACGGGGTAAGGAAGGACGACCACAGGATAGACATGGACCAGGTGAGGGACCTGGCCAGAACGCACCGCCCGAAGATGATGGTAGTCGGGGCGAGCGCGTACCCGAGGATAATAGACTTTCAGGCGTTCAGGTCGGTATGCGATGAGGTCGGCGCCGTGATGATGGTCGATATCGCCCACATAGCCGGCCTCGTGGTTACGGGTCTTCACCCCAGCCCGGTGCCAGTGGCCGAGTTCGTCACCACTACCACCCATAAGACGCTCAGGGGCCCGAGGAGCGGCATGATCATGTGCAGGGAAGAGTTCGCCAAGGCAGTAGACAAGATGATATTCCCGGGCATTCAGGGCGGTCCGCTGATGCACATCATAGCCGCCAAGGCCGTGGCCTTCAAGGAAGCGCTCCAGCCGTCGTTCCTCGACTACCAGAGACAGGTGATAGCAAACGCAAAGGTCCTCTCCGAAGAGCTCATGAAAAGGGGTTACGACCTCGTTTCAGGCGGCACCGACAACCACCTGATGCTCGTGGACCTGACAAGGCAGGAGATAACCGGCAAAGAGGCCGAAGAGGCGCTGGTCAAGGCCGGCATAACCGTCAACAAGAACACCATCCCGTTTGAGACCCGCTCTCCTTTCGTGACAAGCGGGGTGAGGATAGGCGTACCGGCGGCCACAACAAAGGGCATGAGGCAGGCCGAGATGGTCTCGATAGCCGGGCTTATCGACAGGGCCATCAAGAAGAGGGCCGACGAGCCGGCCCTGGCGAAGATAAAGAACGAGGTGAGGGAGCTCTGCGCGAGGTTCCCCTTCTACAAGGACCTCGTAAAAGCCGCCCTTTGATCCCGTAACCGATGTTGACATCCCAGTAATTAAAAAAAACCTGCCGGGTCTCCCCGGCAGGCTTTTTTATTTTTTCTTAGGGTTTATAATACCCGGTAGCTTCCCGCGCAATACATTAGGCCTTTTTGCGCGCTGGCTCGCGCCTCGGGGCTATTGCTCTTCGCTTGCTCGCGCGCAATAAATACAGAGGCTTGCTCTCGCTGTCCTTTATGCTCGGCTGGGCAATGGACCTGGTGTTTTGTTAAAACAATAATGACATGGGTTGTTTTCAGATACCCCGTAGCGAGCTCCGTCATTTTAAATCTCCTCCCCCTTGATGGGGGAGGGTAGGGAGGGGGTGAAAAAAGTTTTCACCTTCCCCTTCCGTCGAGGGAGGGGAGGTATAAGGGAGATACCTTGCTCCGGGGTGGTTCATTTTTAACGGTTCTTATTTTCACCTGTTTTGAAAAGGCGGGAGGCCTTCGGTGGCCAGGAGCATGTACTTGTCGGTCGAGTCGAGGAGAGTGAGGCCGTATTCCTTGAGTTCGTCGTATTTTGAGGAAGAGGTTATCACGACGAGCCGGGTTCTTTTGGCGTACTCCTTGAGGTTGCAGACCTGGTCTTTTTCGATCTTCTCAACCTTCCTTCCGGCGTAGAACGCAATCGACGGCTTGTTTATCTCGTAAGTGGCGAGCACGCCGTCCTTGCCGAGCGCCGCCTTTGCGTAGGTCGAGTACTGGTAAAGCGTCTTTTGCAGGTAGAGGTTCGCCGGGGGCAGGGCCTCTACCCTTAAAAAGACTACAAGCGCCACCATCACGGCGGCTATGGCCGTAAGCGACGGAAGCGGCGAGAAAAACGCCGCCGCGCCGAGCGCGCCGATCGTTAGGAATATCGCCCCGATGGTGAAGAAGAAGGCGCTTGAATACGCGATCTCCATCCTGACTTCCATGAATGGCACAATGATGAGAGCGGAACCTATCAGAAGCGAAATGAGGACCATGAGATAAAGGCCCCTACGGGCCGCCAACGGGTTCCTCTCCGCGATACCGGCCGCGGCAAGCCCCGCCAGGATCGCCGAGGGCGGGAAGAGCGGGAATATGTAGTTCGGGAGCTTCGTCCCCGCTATCGAGAAAAAGACGAGGACGAAGAGGAACCAAACGGATGCGAGCACCATTAGACTCCCCTGAGGCTTCGCCCTCCACTTTATACCCCTGTAAACGGCGCCCGGAAGGAACGCCACCCACGGGAAGAACCCCACGAGAAGGACTATCAGGTAGTAGTACCATGGCCCGCCGTGGCTTGAGATCACCCCGGAGTACCGCTGGATGTGGTGCTTGATTATGAAGGCGTTGAAGAACTCCCAGCCGTTTGCGTACCCCTCGGCGGCAAACCACGGCACCGAGATGACCAGGAAGAGAATGATGTCAAGGGGCCTGAAGAGCTCCTTTATCCTTTTCAAGTCCCGTGTCGCCAGAAGAAATAAGAACGCGATCGCCACGGGGAAGATAAGCCCAACGGCGCCCTTTGTCAGGACGGCGAACGCGGAGGCGGCCCAGAAGCCTCTGTACCACCTGGGGTCGTTCCCAATGACGGCAAGGTAGAAGGAGTAGACCGACGCGGTGATGAAGAACGCGAGCGTCATGTCCGTTACGGCCGAGTGCGTGTATACGAAGTACTCGATATTGAGGAGGAGCGCGGCGGCCGCGAAAAACGCCGGGAGCGCGCCCTTGAGTCTTCGAACGAACGCGAAGGTCATCAGCACCAGGAGCGTGCCCATGGCGGAAGAGGTGAACCGCGCCGAGAACTCGGTCACTCCGAAGGTCTTGTAGGCCGCGCTCATCAGCCAGTATATGAGTATCGGTTTGTCGTATCTGGGTTCGTAGTTGTATGTCGGGGTTATGTAGTCCCCGGTCTCCACCATCTCCCTTGACGCCTCGGAGAATACCGCCTCGTCGACATCGAAAAGAAGGAAACTCCCGGTCTTGAAAAACGATATGAAGACGACAAGGAGCGCCAGAAGCGCGAAGAGCCACTTCTCCTTTATCTGCATGCGTGTCGTCAAAAGATGCCCCACGGCTACTCCCAAAAGCGCCCCTGCCATCACATCCGACGGGTAGTGCGAGCCGAGCCATACGCGGGAAGCCCCGACGAGTACGGCCGCGAGGTAAAAGATGTGCCTGCCCCCCGGGTACCTTTTGGCGAGCACAAGGGCCACGGCGAAGCTGATGGTAGTGTGTCCGGAAGGCAGCGAGTTGAACCTGCCCGAGAGGTCGAATACCGATGGGTGCTCGAGGAGACGGAGGACCGGGTCGGCGGCGTGCGCTATCCGGGGCCTTTCAAAGGCGGCCTTGAGGATGTTTACGAGTATCCCGGAGATGACGACCGCGTACAGGCTTATCCTGCCGGAATCAAAGAGGCGGTTACGCCCTGATACGGCCCCGATGATGTAGATCGCCGCCGACAGGGCTATGAGAAAGAGGCCGTCTCCGATGAAGCTGAAGAAACGCGCGGCGCTCTCGAGCCCGTCTATATGAGGGATACCCCCGGCTGCAAGGCGGTCTGCCTGCAGGGACAGTAAGATCAATACCGCGGTCGTTACCGTGACCGCGATGTACCGTTGAAGATTACTCAAACAAGCGCCTCCTCAAAGATATCGAGGGCCGTTTTCATCTCGTTTTGCGTGATGACGAGGGGAGGCATGAGGCGGGCGATGTTCTTGTCCACCCCGCATTCTATTATGATGAGACCGTTTTCCCTGCACCTGCTCATTACTTTTTCGAGATAGCCCCTGTCGGGGCTCCCGTCCTTTTTTATGAATTCAACGCCTATCATGAGGCCGAGCCCCCTGACATCTCCTATTGAGCCGTGTCCTTCCGCCATGGAGCGGAGCCGCTCCATGGCGTACAGGCCGGTCTTTTCGGCGTTTTCAAGGAGGCCTTCGTTTTCTATCTTGTCTATCGTGGCAACGGCCGCGGCGCAGGCCACGGGGTTGCCGCCGAATGTAGTGCCGTGCGCCCCCGGGGCCCACCGGCTCATTATCTCTTTCGAGGAGCCTACGGCGCTTAAGGGAAAGCCAGATGCCATCGCCTTGGCCATCGTGATGATGTCGGGCTTCAATCCGAAGTGATCGGAAGCGAACCATCTGGCGGTCCTTCCGAAACCGCTCTGCACCTCATCGGCTATGAGGAGTATCCCTTCCTCAGCGCAGAGTTCCCGGAGCTTTTCGATATAGTCCGCCGGGGGTACGACATAACCGCCTTCTCCGAGGACCGGCTCGATTATCACGCAGGCGACCTCTTCGGGGGGGATCTGGTGGCGGAGTATCCCTTTGAGGTAACCGAAGCAGTCGGTCGAACAGGTGGAGCGGACCTTACCCATGGGACAGCGG
>JACRCJ010000148.1 GCA_016219075.1 Deltaproteobacteria bacterium
AAGCTCCCCGGAGTCGTCTACACATGCGACTACAAGTTCATGTGTTCTTCGCCGGGCCAGGAGATGTTCAAGCAGGCGATCAAGGAGAACAACCTTGACGGAGTCATCGTATCGGCCTGCTCGCCCCACATGCACGAGAAGACCTTCCGTAAGGCAAGCGAGGCCGCTGGCCTGAACCCGTACCAGTGCGAGATAACGAACATCCGCGAGCAGTGCTCGTGGGTCCACCACGACAAGACCAAGGCCACAGGCACGCATAAGTCCAACGACCTGATAAGGATGACGCTGGAGCGGCTTAAGAGAAATAAGCCCCTCCGGAAGATAAAGATACCGGTAAAGAAAAGGGCCCTCGTCATCGGCGGCGGCATCGCGGGCATCCAGGCCGCGCTCGACATAGCCGAGGGCGGACGCGAAGTGATACTCGTGGAGAAGGAGCCGTCGATAGGCGGCAACATGGCCCGCCTCTCGGAGACCTTCCCGACGATGGACTGCTCGCAGTGCATCCTTACCCCGAAGATGGTCGAGGCGGAACTGAACGAGAACATAAAGCTCTATACCTACTCCGAGATAGAGAAGGTGGACGGCTACATCGGCAACTTCACGGTGCAGATAAGAAGGAAATCGAAGTATGTGGACGAGGAACGGTGCACGGGGTGCGGCGAGTGCATAGAAAAATGCCCGTTCAAGGTCGAAAGCCAGTTCGAACTGGGTCTCGCCAAGCGTAAGGTCATCTACACGCCGTTCCCGCAGTCGGTGCCGAACGTCCCGGTCATAGACGCCCCGAACTGCACCAAGATACAGAAGGACAAGTGCGGCGTGTGCGCCGTGGTGTGCGGCCCCAAGTGCATCGACTTCAAGATGGAAGACAAGATCGTCACCGAAGAGGTCGGCGCCATAGTCGTGGCCACGGGCTACACTCTCATGCCCAACGAACGGTTCGGCTCCTACGGCTACGGCAAGATAAAAGACGTCATAAGCGGCATGCAGTTCGAGCGCCTCGCCTCTTCGTCGGGGCCGACCGGCGGCGAGATAAGAAGGCCCTCTGACGGCAAGGTCCCCAAAAGCATTGTCTTCATACAGTGCGTAGGGTCGAGGGACGAGAAATGCGGCGTGTCGTACTGCAGCAAGGTCTGCTGCATGTACACGGCCAAGCACACGATGCTGTACTCGCACAAGGTGCACGGCGGACAGGCGTATGTCTTCTACATGGACATCCGCTCCGGCGGAAAGCGTTACGAGGAGTTCGTAAGAAGGGCGATAGAGCACGACAACGCGATGTACCTCCGTGGCCGCGTTTCAAGGGTCTACGAGAAGGACGGCAAGGTGATGGTCCAGGGCGCCGACACGCTGTCGGGTTCCCAGGTCGAGATAGAGGCCGACATGGTGGTCCTGGCCACCGCAATAGTGTCGAGGGAGGGGGCCGACACGGTCGCCCAGAAACTCGGCATAGGCTACGACAAGTACAAGTTCTACAACGAGTACCACCCGAAATTGAAGCCCGTCGAGACCGTCACGGCCGGGATTTATCTCGCCGGGACCTGCATGGGCCCGATGGACATACCCGAGTCCGTGGCGCAGGGGAGCGCCGCCGCGGCCAAGGTAATGGCGCTCTTCTCGGCAGACGAGATGGCCAGGGAACCGATAACCGCGCTCGTAAACAAGGTCACCTGCAACGCCTGCTGGGACTGTCTCACCGCGTGCCCGTACTCGGCCATAGAGAGAGAGCCGGTAAAGAACAGGCAGGGCGAGATAGTCCGGTGGCTCGCCAGGGTCAACGACGGGGTCTGCCAGGGCTGCGGAGTTTGCGTGGCCGCGTGCAGGAGCAAATCCATAGACCTCAAGGGATACACCGACGAGCAGGTCTACGCGGCGATAAACGCGTTTTAAGCCTTACCCCCGCAGGGGGTATGGCGTTTTAAAAGAAGGTTTTAAATCCACTGCAGTTCAAAAAGGGGTGGAAGTGGTAAAAGGACGCAGGTTCGCTGTTGTATGGTTTGCCGTGTGGGGGGTCTTTCAGGCATATGCCGTGACGATGGTCCTCTTGGGCAGGTGGAAGAGGCCCGATGCGTTCCCGGAAGAGGCTTATAACTCGCTCATATGGCCTGACATGGTCTTCATACCCATGTATCTTCTCTCTTCGCTGCTTCTGTACAGGGGGAAGAAGTCAGGCGGGGTCTTAGGGGTCTTCTCAGGCGGAGCGGTCAGTTATGTAATGGTATATCTCTTCGCTTTATCCGGGCTCCACGGGGCGGTGAACACGGTCTTTGACGGGGTGTTTTTAGGTTTTAATGTGACGGCCACATTGCAGGCCGCGAGGTTTTTAATTTTATAATACGGGACTGGAAGATGAGCGGACACGCGGAACATAAAGAGACTCCGGGCGGATACGAGCCGAAGATAATGGCCTTTGTCTGCAACTGGTGCACCTACGCCGGAGCGGACCTCGCCGGGACAAGCAGGATGGAGTACAGGCCCAACGTGCGCATCATAAAGCTGCCGTGCACGGGAAGGATCGACCCTCTCTTCATCATAAAGGCTTTCGAGAACGGGGCCGACGGGGTGCTTGTCTCCGGGTGTCATCCCGGCGACTGCCACTACACCACGGGCAACTACCACGCGAGGAGAAGGTGGATAGGGTTCAAGAACCTGATGGAGTTCGTGGGCATAGACATGAGGAGGCTCCACTTTTCGTGGGTATCGGCCTCCGAGGCGATAAAGTGGGTCGACCTCATCAACAATGTCACGGACGAGATAAAAAAGCTCGGCCCGTTCATGGAGTACAAGGGGCTTAAAGAGGCGGCACGGGCCGAATAGCGAAGATTCAAGCCGTAAGAACTCAAGGAGAGGAGAGGGCGAATGGCTAATGAGATCTCCATCAGCGCCGTTTTGGTCGAGATGGAGGACGGGAGCTTCAAGGCGACATGCCCGGACCTCGGGATAAACGCCGAGGGCACAAACGCCGACGAGGCGTTCGCCAACCTGAAGGACGCCGTTACAAGGCACATAAGGGAGAAGGGCGCGGAAAATATCCAGCTCAACCCGGTAAAGTGCATGAAATTCAAGGTAGAGCTATAAGGAAGGGCCGTACCTGCTGCGGCGATCAAGGGATATGGAAAACACATTAAGAGAGAAGGCGAAAGAACTCCTTACATCAGGCACGGTCAAGGTCGTCATCGGCTGGGGCTGGAACAGGAACAGGACCCGGACGACCCCGGTCTTCATCACGAAGCCGGAGGACGCCGGAAGGCTTGTCTGGAACCCCCTTTGCGTGAACAACCTCTCGGTCTATCTTACGAGGAAGTTCAAGGACATACAGGGCCTCGGGAAACCCGCGATAGCGGCCAAGGGGTGCGACATCAGAAACATCGCCGTCCTCATCTCCGAGGGGCAGGTCAAGAGGGAAGAAGTCTTCATTATCGGCATGGTCTGTAACGGCGTGGTCTACAGACAGGAGCTCTGGGAAGGGGACCTGAAGCCAGAGATAATGCCGGCAAAGTGCCACAACTGCGATGTGAGGAACCCGCACATAACGGACTTCGTCATAGGAGGAAAATCCTCTTTCGCACCGCCGGAGACTCCAACAGGGATGGTCTTCGACAAGATAAAGTCGATAGACGCCTCTGACGCCTCCGGGAAGTGGGCCTTCTGGATAAACGAGTTTTCGAGGTGCATAAAGTGCTACGCCTGCAGGCAGGTCTGCTCTCTTTGCTACTGCGAGCGGTGCATAACCGAGAAGAACATGCCTCAGTGGATAGAGACCTCGGCTCACCCCAGGGGAAACCTCTCCTGGAACCTTACAAGGGCGATGCACCTTGTCGGCAGGTGCACCTTCTGCGGCGAGTGCGAAAGGGCGTGCCCGGTGAACATACCCTTGAACCTGGTGAACCAGAAGATGATACTCGTGGTGAAGGACGCCTTCGACTATAAATCCGGATACGACGAGAAGGTCCATCCGCCGATGATAGTCTTTAACCC
>JACRCJ010000151.1 GCA_016219075.1 Deltaproteobacteria bacterium
AGATGGAGGAGGATCAGATGTTAAAAGGCGCTATTACCGCCCTTGTGACGCCGTTCAGGGACGGCAACATTGACGAGGCGGGCTTAAGGAAGCTTATCGAGTTCCAGATAAAGAACGGGATAGACGGCCTCGTGCCGTGCGGCACTACCGGCGAGAGCGCGACGCTTACCTACGAGGAGCACGACAGGGTAATAGAGCTCACCATAGAGATAGCCGCCGGGCGCGTGCCTGTAATAGCAGGGACGGGCTCCAACTCGACTTCCGAGACGATCCTTCTGACGAAGCACGCCAAAGAGGCGGGGGCCGACGCGGCCCTTCTTATAACCCCGTACTACAACAAGCCCACGCAGCAGGGCCTCTACGAGCATTACAAAAAGGTGGCCGAAGAGGTCGACATACCGATAGTCCTCTACAATGTGCCGGGCAGGACGAGCGTTAACATGCTGCCTGAGACCGTGGCGCGCCTCTCGGAGATAAAGAACATAGTAGGCGTCAAGGAGGCCACCGGGGACTTAAAGCAGGTAAGCGACATAATAGAGATGGCGAAGAAGGGTTTCACCGTCATCTCCGGAGACGACTTTACGACCCTGCCGCTTCTGGCCATCGGGGGCTCTGGCGTGATATCAGTGACCTCGAATGTCGTGCCAGCCGAGATGACCGGCATGGTAAGGGACTACCTTGAGGGGAGGACGAAGAAGGCCCTCGAGGCGCACTACCGGCTTCAGGCGCTTCACCGCGCCATGTTCATCGAGACGAACCCGATACCCGTCAAGACCGCGCTTTACCTTACCGGGATGATCGAAGAGGAGTTCAGGCTCCCGCTCGTCCGCATGAGCGAGGCGAACAGGGCACGGCTCATCGCCACGCTTAAAAACTATGTGGGTTCGCCCCTGAGGAGCTGAGATGATAAAGATAGCCGTAACGGGCGCCGCCGGAAGGATGGGAAGAGCCATCGTAAACGCGGTAGCGGCAAACCCAGCTACCGTCCTTTCCGGGGCGCTGGAGCGCGAGGACTCGCCGTTTCTGGGCAAGGACACCGGGGAGCTCGCCGGAGGCGAGAAGTCCGGCGTAAAGATAACGGCGGACGCGGAGAAGGTCTTCAAGAAGGCCGACTGCGTTATTGACTTTACGCACCCCGACTCCTCGATGAAGTTTTTAGAGGACGCCGCGGCCCTCAATAAGTCCATCGTCGTCGGGACCACGGGCTTTTCGCACCACCAGAGGGAGCTTATTCAGGAGATATGCCTGAGGACCAGGGTCGTTATGGCCCCCAACATGAGCGTGGGCGTAAACCTCCTCTTAAGGCTCGTCCAGGAAGCGGCCAGGGTCCTCTCGGACTACGACATAGAGATAGTTGAGGCGCACCACAGGCACAAAAAAGACGCCCCCTCCGGCACCGCCATAAGGATAGCCGAGGTCATAGCCCACACGCTCAAGAGGGACCTTGGGAAGGTGGCGGTATATGAGCGCAAGGGCATAATCGGGGAACGCAGGCCCGAGGAGATCGGCATCCAGACGATACGCGCCGGAGACATAATAGGCGACCACACCGTTCTTTTCGCGGGCCCCGGAGAGCGCGTGGAGATAGTGCACAAGGCCTCCTCCAGAGAGACCTTCGCCGCCGGAGCGGTAAAGGCCGCGGTCTGGGTCGCCGATAAGGAGAGCGGGCTTTACGACATGCAGGATGTACTGGGGCTCAAGGAATAAACCGCCCCGCCGCAAGCAGCGGGGTATTCGAAGGAAATATCGTTAGTCAGCCTACGCGGCAAGCCGCGCTTAATTAAACCCCGACAGGGGATTAAAAAAGCCCGCATGGGAGTCTCTTTACTGTCACGCTGTTTTTAAAGACGGCTCCGCCTTTTTAACGGAGGCATGAGCGGCCTCCGGCGCCTCCCGCGAGGGGGAGAGGGAGGCGCCGGTCTTGCAACAACCGCAGTCAAGGAAGCCGCATAGGGTCAAGCGCTTCAGAACAGAAAAACCGGCCCCGGTTCCAACGGGGCAACAACAGGAGAAGAGATGATTAAAAGGCTTTTATTCTTAACGGTATTGCTCGCCGCCCATGTCTTTAGCACGCCCCCGTCGGCGGTATCCGCTTTTCAGGGACCCGGCTGCATGGGGTCCTGCGCCGATTGTCACAGCCTGAACAAGGAAGACGCGACAAAGCTGCTCAAGACCGACAGGTTCAAGGCGGTTGTAAAGGATATCAGGATGAGCCCCGTAAAGGGGCTCTGGGAGGTGGAGATAAATCAGGGCGACAAGACATTCATAGTCTACATGGACTTCGCCAGGAAGTTCCTAATCGATGGGAAGGTTAATTTCACGCCCCTTGAAAGACTCGGCGAGAGCGCGCCCCTCAAAAAGGTCGATCTCAAGAAGATCCCTCTCGATAACGCCGTGGTATTCGGCAACCGCAACGCCGAGAAGAAGGTCATCGTCTTTGACGACCCCGATTGCCCGTACTGCGTCAAGCTCCACCAGGAGATAAAAAAGATCATCGAGAAGAGGAAGGATATCGCCTTCTATGTAAAGATGTACCCTCTGGCGATCCACCCGGAGGCCTACGAGAAGAGCAAGGCAATAGTCTGCAGCAAGTCGGGAAAACTCCTTGAAGACGCCTTTGCCGGCAAAAAGCTCCCCAAGGCCGACTGCGACGCAAAGGAGCTCGACGCCAACATAAAGCTCGCCGCCGAGCTTGAGATACGGGGCACTCCCGCCCTTATATTCCCGGACGGAAGGCTGTTCCCGGGCTACGCCCCGGCTGAAACGCTCCTCGGGATACTCGACAACCCGCAGTAAGACTCAGACCCGCGCATGAACCCTCCCCGGGATTGAAGCCCGGGGTTTTCAGAATGTTAAAAATAAAGGCGCTCAGGCCCGGAAGGCAAAAGACCTTCCGGGCCTTTTGATTTTCGAGAGTCTCTGATTGGCAGTAAGCCAGGATGACGGTCGGTTTTTGAGGGGGTTGCCGGCGGAGCGCCGCTGGCGGAATTTCGGTCCCATCCACGCGCGGTTAAAAAAAGCGTTGAAAAAAACTTTTTTTGACGCTAACGCTTCGTTTTCCTTTTGATTCTTCAAAAAAAACCGACAAATACCTTGACTTCAACATCCGTTTAAGGATATGAAAGACATTGATAGTGCTAAAGTATCAGGCGCTTTCATCCGAAAGACTATATAGGACTTATAACAGGTTTGGCCCGCTTTTTTAAGGTATAATAGAGCGGAATCTTGATCTACTCAAGGGTTTTGACTGCCCTGGGTTCTACAGCGGTTTTTTGAGGGATATTACGCCTGACTGAGAGCGACCCTTTGCGGGTGTGGAGGAGGTTTAAAATTCTCCGCCATAAATGACGTAGAATTTTGATGGTACGGAAAAATCATTTGGATTTGCCGCTCCTTGACCCGCCGCTAAAGCGACGGGAGTGCGGAGAGGCATACCCATTCAATGGAGCCGGCGGGGGGAATTGAACCCCCGACCTACTGATTACGAATCAGTTGCTCTGCCCCTGAGCTACGCCGGCCTTGACCTGCGGAAAAAGCATGGCCCTCAAGGCCTTTAAAAACAATCCGCAGCATTATTAAAAATAAGGCATGGGGCCGTTTTTGTCAAGGGATTTAGTTGACTGAAACGGCGGGCCCGCCCATATTCGACAGAAGGCTGAAATGGCAGACCAGAAGAAGGATATTTTGAGGAATAAACGGGTACTTATCATCGACGACAGCCTCACAAGCAAGGCGGTCCTCGAGGACATACTCAGCGCCGAGGGGTACGAGAGCCGTCACGCCATGGAAGGGGTCGAGGGCCTTCGGATCATCTCCGAATGGAACCCCGCGGCGGTGCTCCTGGACCTCATCATGCCGGGGATGGACGGCATGGAGGTATGCCGTAAGATCAGGAGGATGAACCTGCCAGTGCGCCCGGCGGTCCTTATAGTATCGGTCAAGGACGGCAAGGATACGGTCGTCGAGGCGCTTTCAAACGGCGCCGACGACTTCATCGTGAAGCCCTTCAACGAGAGCGAGCTTCTGGCGAGGGTCACCGCGCAGATAAGGATAAACGAGTTTTACCGCGAGCTCGAGGAGGACAAGAGAAACCTCGAGACGATGGTCGAGATCACCGGGGCGCTCTCGGCCACGCTCGACTCCACGGAAGTCCTTAGCGTGATAGTCGGCAAGGTGGCCGCCGTGATGGAGGCCGTGCGCTGCTCCATAGTCCTCATAGTCAAGGACGACGAGGGGTACGTGCTCGCTTCCCATGAAGACCCCTCGGTAAGGGAGCTGAGGATAGACCTCTCCAAGTACCCGGAGATAAAAGAGGTCATAAATAAAAAAGTCCCGCTCGCCCTCGACGACATCACGACCCACCCGCTCATGTCGGGCGTGAAGAAGAACCTCAAGGAACTGCAGGGGATGAGCGTCCTGATCGTCCCGATAGTCTTCAACGACGAGGTGCTGGGCACCCTCTTTTTAAGGACACGAAGGAGGGAGGGGGGCTACACGAGCAAGGAAATAGACTTCTGCCGGGTCGTCGCGAACTCGTCCTTCCACGCCCTCAAAAACGCGCGGCTCTTCGAGCGGGTCAGCATGGAGAAGGAATACCTGAAGGAGATGGCCGTCAGAGACCAGCTCACCTCGCTCTACAACCACAACTTCTTCTACTCGAGGCTCGACGAGGAGTTCGAGCGGGCCGTAAGGTACGAAACTCCCCTTTCACTCATCCTGATGGACATAGACAACTTCAAGCACGTAAACGACACCTACGGCCACAGGGTCGGAGACGCGGTATTAAGAGAGATCTCGGCGATGATAAAAAAGGGGGTCAGAAAGACCGACGTGGTGGCGCGCTACGGAGGGGAAGAGTTCGCCGTGATACTCCCGCACACGCTCCTTAAAGGGGCCGTGGACGAGGCCGAAAGGCTCCGCGAGATAATAGAAAGCCATGTCTACGCCGGGCTCGTCACAGACAGGATAACGATGTCAATAGGGGTGGCCTCCTACCCCCAAAAGGCCGCGATAAACTCCGGAGACCTCGTAAACCACGCCGACAACGCCCTCTACAAGGCCAAATGGAGCGGCAAGAACTGCGTCAAAGTAGCAGACCCCTGAGAAAAGAGTTTCTTTGGGGGGAACTTTCTGTAGAAAGGTTCCCCCCAGACCCCCTTCAAAGACTTTCAGTTCCCGTGGAATGCCCCCAGTAACACCGGGGGCATTCCACGGGAAGAACTAAAAATTTTTGGAAAGAGTTTGAGGACCGTGCGGTCAGCAGATATAAAGCGACCTCACCTTCGGTTACGACCGGTTAGGCAAGATGGTTCACTTCTTTTATCCGCCGTCCGCCAGGACCTTTCTACAGAAAGTTTCCCCCAAGAGCCTTTTTCAGTGTTCCGCCTCTGCCGTTATCTTTATCGCGCACAGGCTCCCGCACATCGTGCATACCGACTCGTCCTCGGGCGGGTTAGCCTCCCTTACTCTTCTGGCCCTCGCCGGGTCTATGGAGAGCCTGATCTGTTCGTCCCAGTCAAGCCTCTTTCTCGCTTTCGCCAGAGTTATGTCGGCCTCCATCGCTCCCCTTGTCTTTTTGGCGATGTCTCCGGCGTGGGCGGCTATGCGCGCGGCTATCACTCCCTCCCTCACATCTTCCACGGTCGGCAGCCTCAGGTGCTCCGAAGGGGTCACATAGCAGAGAAAGTCCGCCCCCGCCGAGGCCGCTATGGCCCCTCCGATGGCCGAGGTGATGTGGTCGTAGCCCGGCGCGATGTCCGTGACAAGCGGGCCCAGGACATAGAACGGCGCGTTGTTGCAGAGCCTCTTCTGAAGGAGCACGTTCGCCTCTATCTGGTCGAGCGGCACATGGCCCGGCCCCTCTATCATCACCTGAACGCCCCCGTCAAAGGCCCTTTTGGCGAGCTCTCCGAGGGTTATGAGCTCTTCTATCTGCCCCCTGTCCGTGGCGTCCGCGAGGCAACCGGGACGGAGCCCGTCGCCGAGGCTTAGGACCATGTCGTACTTTTTGGCTATCTTCAAGAGGCGCGGGTACTCTTCGAAGAGCGGGTTCTCTTTTTTATTGAACTTCATCCACTCGGCCGTCAGCGCCCC
>JACRCJ010000147.1 GCA_016219075.1 Deltaproteobacteria bacterium
CCGATGAGATAGCCGGCACGGCCGTATATCTCGCCTCAAAGGCGTCGGACTTCGTAACAGGTTCCGTAATAACTATCGACGGAGGATTTCTGGCATGGGGCATCTAAACGCACAAAAAGGGATCATGGTTCTTGGCGCAGGAGTGATGCAGATACCGCTCATACGGAAGGCCCGGGACCTGGGGCTCTTTGTAATAGCGTCGGATAAGAGCCCGAACGCTCCGGGTTTCAAGTACGCGGACCACGCCTTGAAGCTCGACACGAAAAACGCGAGGGGCCATATCGCCTTCGCGCTCGCCAACAGGGAACGGTTCAACATAAAGGGGGTCGTAGCCGGGGCGGATGTGGCCGTTACGGCCTCGATGGTCTCCGAGGCGCTCGGCTTTCCGGGTATCCCCGTGGAGGTGGCCCTGAGGTCCAACAACAAATGGCTTATGAAGAAGAAGTGGCTCAAGGACGGCATACCCACGCCGTACGCCGAAGAGGTCTCAACGCTTCATGAGGCGGAAAAAGCGGTAAGAAAACTCGGGCTGCCATGCATGGTGAAGGCCATAGACAACGCGGCCTCGCGGGGCTCACGGAGGATAGACTCCGTAAAAGATCTCGAAGGCGCGTTCAGGGACGCCTGCGACCACTCAACGACCGGGACAGCCCTCATCGAGGAGTATGTCGAGGGCGTGGAGCAGAGCGTGGAGATGGTCGTATATAACGGGATGCACCTGAGGTTCGGGGTGGTGGACAGGCACTTCGGCTTCGAGCCGTTCCCGATAGAGATAGGACACACCAACCCCTCAAGGCTCGCTCCCGACCTTCAGGAGTCGCTCTACGAACTGACAAAGGGAGCGGGTGAGTCCCTCGGCATAGATTACGGGCCGTACAAGGCCGACACGATCCTCACTGAAAAGGGGCCGATGATCCTCGAGCTCCCGGCAAGGCTTTCAGGCGGGTTCCACTCCCAGTACACAACGCCACTTTCAACCGGGCTTGAGCCGCAGATCGCGGCTGTAGCCATGGCCGTGGGAATAGAGATACCGCTTGAGGCGATAAAGACGACTCGCTCAAGGGTCGCCGTCTGCAAGGCGGTATTCCCGAGGCCCGGAAGGGTAGTGAAGATCAAGGGGCTGGTGGAGGCGAGAAGGCTTCCCGGCGTAGAGGAGATATTCATGATGGTAAAAGAGGGCGAGGTCGTGCACGAGTACAGGAACTGCGCCCACAGGGTCTGCTACATCATAGCCACCGGCGACTCTTTCGACTCGGCCGAGCGGAACTGGGCCAGAGCCTCCGAAAAGCTCGATATCGTCACCGTGGAGGATTATGCCGCGGCCCTTTAAGAAAAAGGCCCCGAGGTCCCCGGGCCTCAACCCCGTGATAGAGGAGGGCGTGATGGAGTTCCTATCGCTTGACCTCCTTTCTCTCGGCAAAGGCGGGAGTTTCGAGTATTCCACTGGCGGCTCTGAAGTAGCCGTAGTCCCGATGAAGGCAACAGTAAGGGTAGAAACCGGCGGAGAGTCGTACATGCTTGAAAGGTCCGGAGTCTTTTCGGAGAACGCGTCGGCGCTGTGCCTGCCCAGGGATACGAAGGCCGTCTTTCACGCTGCCGCCGACTCGGAGCTCGCGCTCTGCAAGGCACGGACCAAAACCAAAGGCAAGACAATTTTTGTCCCCAAGGAAGGGGTCAAGGAGAAGACCGTCGGCAGGAATAACTGGGAGAGAAAAGTTGTGGATATCATCGACCCGTCGGTCAAGGCCGAAAGGCTTGTCCTCGGAGAGACCTTCAACGCTCCGGGCTCCTGGTCGAGCTTTCCCCCCCACAAGCACGACACGTACAGCCCCGGAGTGGAGGCGAAGATGGAGGAGATATATCTTTTCAGGCTCGATCCTGCTGAGGGCTTCGGCACCCAGACCGTCTACGGCGGAGGAGAGTCGGATTATTCGTTCAAGGTAGAGGATTACGACGCCGTTACGATACCCTGGGGGTATCACCCGGTATCGGCGATGCCGGGCTACAGGCTCTATTATTTATGGTTTCTCGCCGGAGAAGGCAGGACCCTGATGCCGAAAACCGACCCGCGGTACAAATGGCTCGAGTGATTTCGCAAGTAAACGGCGCGCGAACAAATAAAAGGAAGAGGTCTTCATATGCTCCATCTCTACTCGGTATTCCACTGTAACCTGGCGTTCTCGATGATCCCGAGAAGGCACTTCCCGGCCGTTGTCGAGAGGTGCTACTGGCCGGTTCTCAGGATGGCCGAGAAAGGGGTCCCGCTCGCCATAGAGATGACGGCGTGGACTCTGAACGAGGCGGCCGGGATAGACCCGTTCTTCGTCAGGAAGCTTAAGGAGCTGTGGGACGCCGGCCTTTGTGAATTTGTCGGGTCAGGCAACTCGCAGGCCATATTCCCGCTTATCCCCGCCGAGGTGAACAGGTGGAACCTTGAGGCCGGTAACAGGCACTACGAGAGGATACTGGGGAGAAGGCCCACTGTGGCGCTCGTAAACGAGCAGACATACTCAAGGGGGCTCGTTGATCTCTACAGGGAAGCCGGCTACGAGACCATAATAATGGACTGGAACAACTGCTACCAGCACAACCATTATCCTAAAGAGTTCAAGTACGGGGTGCAGAGGGCCGCGGGAGCGAAGGGGAACATCAACCTTGTCTGGAGCCACTCGATAGCCTTCCAGAAGTTCCAGAGGTGCGTGCACGGGGAGCTCCCGGTAGACGAGTATGTCGAGTTTCTCTTGAGCCACCACGACCCGGCAAAGGAGAGGGCGTTCGTAATCTACAGTAACGACGCCGAGGTCTTTGACTTCAGGCCCGGCGCTCCGGTGGGCGCGACGGGCGAGTACGAAAAAATCGCGGAGATATATTCGAGGGTGGCGTCCGACAAAAGGGTCTCTCTTAAGACGCCCGGCTCGCTTGTCGAGAGCTTCAGGGGGGTCCCGGACTCGATGAACATAGTAAGGCTTGAGTCGACGGAGACGCCGATAGTCTGTAAAAAACAGGAGAAGTACAACCCGGTGCGCTGGGCCGTGGCCGGAAGAGACAGCGTCCACATAAACACCGAGTGCCACAGGGTATACGGGAACATAAGGGAGCTTGAGGAGAGGGGGGCGCCTGAAGAGACCCTCATGGACTCCAAAGAGATGCTGACGCTTCTCTGGGGGAGCGATTTCAGGACCAACACCGAGGACGAGAAGTTCAGGTGGTTTCACGACAGGCTCGGGTGGGTAAAGCTTGAGACGGAAAGGCTTCTCGGGGTCTACAAGGCAAAAAAACATACTGAGATGGCGTTGTTCGGAGGAACTGCTTATAAAGAATATCATCAGGCAACGCCGCCCGCGCTCCTTGCTGAAAAAGGTTCGAAAAGGCCGTTAGTAGCCGCCATAAGGTCTGTGGCGAATGTGTTGAAGGTATCGACCCGCACGGTAGAGGCTGAGTTCCTCGTGGACAAGGGGCTGGCGATAAAGTCTCTGGCGTTCCCGGAGGTATCCTCAAAACCGCTCGTCGGCACCCTGCCTCACGGACACTACGAAGATATACGCCTCGGCGCTGATTTCTTCAGCGGTCATCTTATCCATGTGACGAGGGACGGTAAAAAGAGTACGGACCTTAAGAAGACAAGTGCCGTTACGGAAGAGGACGACTCCTGGGTATATGTTAAGACCGAGACTGCAATAGATATCGGAACACTCTGGAAAACATACAAAATATCAAAGACCGTGCCTGAGGTCGCACTTACCTGCACG
>JACRCJ010000021.1 GCA_016219075.1 Deltaproteobacteria bacterium
CCTGTAAACGGCTCAGCAAGCCTGATATTATTCACAGGGTTATACACAGATGTTGATAACTTTGCGGGTTTTGTAGGAGGCCACTTTATCAGAGTGGGGTTTAATTTTCAAGGTTTTTAATTTTAAAAAAAGCGGGCGGGACTGGGTTTTAAAAAAGCGTTGTAATACGCCGTGTTAGGCGCATCGAAGAATGAGGTGAGACCCCATTAAGGACCATATCGGTCCGGGAAAGCCCGCCTGAATAAACTACCCCGCCGCTTTTCTCCGGGGTATTCGAAGGAAATATCGTTAGTCAGCCTACGCGGCAAGCCGCGCTTAATTAAACCCCGACAGGGGATTAAAATTCTCCGCCATAAATGACGGGGGATTTTGATGGTATGGTAAGGAAAAATCATTTATATTTGCCACTCCTTAATCCAATGCTTTAGCGAGGGGATTGCGCAGTACCACACCCGTTCACGGGGACGGAAGCCGGCCGGGGGAGAAGGGGTCTTTTTTTACGGATAGAGCCCTCTTATCATCACGGCCTCGGCGACCCTTTTTACGCCGAGGACCGTGGCCGCAGTCCTCATGTCGACCTGCTTTTCCAGGGAGATATCAAGGACCTCTTTGAAGGCCTTCTTCATGATCGACTGGAGACGGGTATCTATTTCGGATTCGTTCCAGAAGAACCGCTGGAGGTCCTGGACCCATTCGAAGTAGGAGACGACCACGCCTCCGGCGTTGGCAAGGACTCCGGGGAGTAAAAAGACCCCTTTCTCCTTCAAGACCCTGTCGGCTTCGAGGGTGGCGGGGTTGTTCGCGCCCTCGGCCATGATACGGGTCTTTATCCCGCCGACATTCTTCGCGTTTATCTGGCCTTCGAGGGCGGCCGGGATAAGACAATCGCACTCGATTGTAAGAAGCTCGTTGACGGAGAGGTCTTCACTCTCCTTGAAGCCCGAAAGAGCGCCGGTGGTGTTCTTGTGGAGCGAGACCGCGTCGATGTCGAGCCCCTGCGGGTTGTATATGGCGCCCTTCGAGTCAGCGAGCCCAATGACCCTGGCGCCCTTGTCGTGGAGTATCCTGGCGGCGTGGTAGCCGACCTTGCCGAAGCCGAGTACCGTTACCGTAAGCCCCTCAAGCGGGATATTCAGGTGCTTCAACGTCTCGAGCACCGTCGTTACAAGCCCGGCGGAAGTGGCCTTGGTCCTGCCTAAAGAGCCGCCGAGGGAGACCGGTTTCCCGGTGACGATCCCCGGCACCGGGTATCCCTTCATCATCGAGTAGGTGTCCATGACCCACGCCATGATCTGCTCGTCGGTATAGACGTCAGGGGCGGGTATGTCGGTCTCGGGGCCTATGAGGATGGCTATCTCGTAGGCGTACCTTCTTGTGAGCCTCTCTATCTCGTCGCGGCTCATCACGGTCGGGTCGCACTCCACACCGCCTTTCGCCCCTCCGAACGGGATGTCCACGACCGCGCATTTGAGCGTCATGAGGGCGGCAAGGGCCGTTATCTCGTCGAGGTTTACCCTTGGGTGGTAGCGTATCCCGCCCTTGGCCGGCCCGCGCGCGAAGTCGTACTGGACGCGGTAGCCCTTGAAGAACTCTATCCTTCCGTCGTCCATCTTTACGGGGACCGATACGATCAGAGAGCGGCGCGGGGTAGTAAGCCTGTCGATGACCGATTTAGGGAGGTTCAGGTACTTGTTCGCGTGCTCTATGGTGGTCGCTACTTCCTTAAAGAAACTTACTTCGGGACACGGCATATTCCGTCACCTCGTTATGAAAAAAATTTTTTCCCGGGGTTCCTGGTCATTATGCGCGCGGCGGCCGCGCTATCCGGTTTTTCAGTGCGGCGGCCTCCTCTTTTTCAGGGTCTTGCCTCAGGCGCGCTCACCTCAACCGTACCCTCTATCGCGGCAGAGGTATCCAGGGGGGCGCCCGCGTCCAGCGTCGGGGGCGCACCCGGCGGGACGGCCGTAGCGGGCGGAGAGGGCGCAGGGCGCGGCAGAACAGTCTCAGGAGCGCCGCCGCCGCCGAACTGCAGGGCCCCGCTAAAAAACGCCGCAACAAGACCTGCTATCGCGATCAAAAGGAGTACTATAAGACGCTTTGAAGTCCTCCGCTCATGTAACGCCGGTTCCGTGCGCTGCGGGCGGGGTCCGGGGGGTGGGGGGCTCGCGGCCTCCGGCCCGGCCGGAGTTTCTCTCTGTCTTTCAGGCAGGGGCGAAGGGGCCTTTTCGGGGCCTTGAGGGGCAGTGGGAGGTTCTCCGCGGCCTTCCGCGAAGGGGGGCGCAAGGGGCGCCGTCTCTTCCGCCTCTTCGAAGGCCTTTTCAACGAAGACTTCAGCGGCGGCCTCGTCCTCAAAGACATTCTTCCTGCCGAACGCGGCCATGGCGATTATGTTGTCTATCTCACAGGTGCCGTAACCGGCCGACTCGGAGAGCAGGCGCGCGGCCTTGGAGTTTATCGCCGAGGGGGTCCCTCCGCTCTCCTCGAAGAGCAGTACCAGCGCCTCGTCCGAGATGGAACAGGCGGGCTTTTTCCGGCCGCAGCCCTCTTTGAGCCTCTTGAGGAAGTAATCTTTCGTCTCGTCCATGGAAAGACTGTAGAGCTGTACGCGGGCCGCGATCTTGTGGTCCAGTTCCGTGAACTCCGGCCCCTTGAGCCTCTCTTCAATGGAGGGTTCGGCGGAAAGGACGATCTGAAGGGACTTAAGGCGCGACAGATACTGCACGAGCTTGAGGCACCCGGGCGTGAGGTGGTGGGCCTGGTCGATTACCAGCAGGGTGTGCCCGCCCTGGATCTTGTTCTGCGAGACCCTCATCCCGAGGGCCAGGAGCTGCTCCTTTATCGAGCCGGAGTCGGCCGCCACCCCCACCTCGGCGTTGATCTCCTTGATGAGTATAAGCTCCCGGTCCGAGGGCCTGAGGATGACGGCCGGAAGCACCTTTTCGTTCGCAAGCCTCCTCAGAAGCTCGAGAGCGAGGGTCGTCTTTCCGGTTCCGGCCGCGCCCGTAAGGAGCACCGGCCCCGACCTTTTCTTTACGGCCCGGACTAAAGACTCCATGGCCTCGTGACGGCTCCCTGAGAGATAAGCGTACCTGTGGTCGGGGACCCGGGCGAAAGGGTCGTCCGTGAAACCGAAGGCCTCGACGTAAGCCTTCCTCTCCTCGAGGTCCGGCCCCGGCTCAACGGTGTCGTTTATCTCAAGGCGCTTCAACTCCGCTACCGATTGGAGCATCCACGGGTTCTTCTGAACGGCTGTTGAAAAACAGGACCTTGCCATCTCCGTGTCGCCGGCCACCAGGGAGAGCATGCCGAGGAAATGCCACGCGATATCGAGGTCGTTATTGAGGTCTATGGCGTCCTTCAATACCCGCTCGGCCTTTTTACGGCTCGCGTGGTCCTCAAGGTAGATGGCCCAGCCGAGATACGCCCAGTACTCGCCCTCCATGGGGTTTAAGTCCGTTATCTCGGTGAGGGTCTTGACGGCAGCGGAGTAGTCCCCATTTTCAAGGGCGCTTTTGGACTTCATGAAGAGGATCTCGGCGTTCAATTTCCTGTCAAGCGGGGCCTCGGCGGCCTCCGGCCCCCTCGTCTCCTCTTCGAAGAAGTCCTCCTCCTCCACCTCGGCGGGGCTTGTTATGACCCCGGTGATGAGAAAGCTCAGGGCGAGAGAGAGGGCCCTGTGGCGTAGAAGATCCGAGGCGTCGAGCGCCTCCCTTAAGGTCTTCCTGCCGTCGATCGAGTCGAGAAACCTCTTCTCCTGAAGGTTCAGGTTGAAGTCATCGAGGATGTACTTGCCGGAGTCCGCGGCGACCGAAACCGGCAGGTCCATGTACGCCTTGAGGTCGGCTCTGATCCTTGAGGACGGGTAGAACCCGAGGCTTATGCCCTCGAGTATGAGCGCGGCAGGGTGGAGCGGGAGCGGGGGAAGCTCCGGCGCTCCCCCAATGGACCTGACATAACGGTAGGTGCCCTCGTTCCAACCGAAGATCTTAAAGACCCTTCTCTTGATCTGCAGCGTCAGGAAGGCGTCGAGCTGTTCGGGGGTTAAAAGCCCCATCGCTATCAGGACCTGACCGTGCTTCTTCTTCTCCTTGAGCACCACCTCGAGCGACTGCTCGTAGTCTTTCTGGCTGATGATGCCTTCCTGCATCAAAAGCCTGCCGAGCACCTCGTTTAAGATGTTGGACCCGGCGGCCACCGGCACGCCGTCCCTGAAGATGAAACGCTTTTTTACCGGCTCGCGCACTATGTCCAGAGAGGCCGCCGGGTCGCCCTTACGGTAGATCAGGTGCAGAAGCCGCGGCATCCCGATTCTGGCAAGGTTTCCTTGTCTGTCCTTCAAATAAGCCCCCTTGGATTTTTTGGTATCATGCCGGCCGTCTTTTAATCACAAAATTCCCTGTAGCAAGCTACAGGGTTTCCTTGTAAAATCCTCCCCCTCGATGGGGGAGGGAAGGGTGGGGGTGAAAACAGGTTTTCACCCTCCCCGCTTCCCGTTGCATCGGAAGAGCGCAACGGGAGCCCAGCCCTCCCATCAAGGGAGGGGAGGCTTAAGGAGATACCCCGGAGAAAAGCTCCGGGGAGGGTTCATTCTCTCTGAGGGTAAATAGACCGCGGCTTGGCCTCAACCCGTCTTTTCGGTCTTCAACCCTTCGAGTATCTTCGTGTAAAGCGAGCGGACCTTCTCGGAGCATTTAGCGTAATCGTCAAGGAGCTCTTCCGAA